>NZ_JBKORL010000062.1:0-13872 GCF_047314525.1 Shewanella sp. BJSY2023SW007
GTTGCATAAAAAAATCCGATGACATGGGGTCATCGGATTTTGATCCTTTCAGTGAGATCGTCAAGCGATCTGTCTTAACTGATCGGCATTACGCCGATTGGCGCGTTTTTGTTTGGCTCGAATCCGAGGGATAGCTTCTATTTGGCCTGCTTGGCTGTCAGTGCGGCCTTGACCTGCTCTACCGCGGTACCGCCGAGAATATTGCGCTTCGCCAGGCAGGAATCGATACTCAGATGCGGATAAACATCCTCCGCTATGATGTCGGCATAGCCTTGCAAGACTTCTAGTGGCAAGGCTTCCAGCGGCTTACCCTCGGCAATGGCATGCAACACCACTTCACCTACAACGTGGTGTGCCTGTCTGAATGGCATGCCTTTACCCACCAGATAGTCCGCCAGCTCAGTGGCATTGGCGTATCCCTGTTGAGCTGCGGCCAGCGCATTGTCACGGTTAACCTTGACACCTTCGAGCACCAGAGCCGCCATTTTCAAACACAGGCTCCAGCTGTCCATCACATCGAACAAGCCTTCCTTGTCTTCCTGCATATCCTTGTTGTAGGCGAGTGGCAGCGCCTTCATGGTGGTGAGGATCCCCATCAAGCTGCCGTATACCCTGCCCGCTTTACCGCGGATAAGCTCAAGCGCATCGGGGTTCTTTTTCTGCGGCATCAAGGAAGAACCTGAGGTGACATTGTCGGCCAGCTCGATAAAATTGGCTTCGCCGGAATTGAAGAAGATCATATCTTCGGCCATACGACTTAAGTGCATCATGCTGATAGAGGCATCGCTGCAGAGCTCGATCACATGGTCACGATCAGACACGCTGTCCAGGCTGTTGAGGGTAGCAGAGGCAAAGCCCAGGCTGGCCGCCAGCGCCTGACGGTCGATGGCATAAGCTGTACCCGCCAAGGCGCCACAACCCAGAGGGCAGGTGTTGAGGCGATTCAGTGCATCCTCCAAGCGGCTGATATCCCGCTCAAACATTTCCACATAAGCCAAAGCCCAGTGGCCAAAGGTCACGGGTTGTGCCCGCTGCAGATGGGTATATCCCGGCATCACGGCATCCAACTCACGCTCGGCCAAAGCCAGCAGCCCCTGTTTGACTTCGATCAACAGACTCAGCAGGTGTGCGCCTTCCTGTTTGCACCACAGCTTGAGATCGGTCGCCACCTGATCATTGCGCGAACGGCCGGTGTGCAGCTTCTTACCCAAGTCACCCACCTTGGCGATCAGCTGTGATTCCACAAAACTGTGAATATCTTCGGCGCCGGAAGCGATGATCTGCTCCGGCGTATCTTTAACTTCTGCGAGCAACTCAGCCAGCGCCTGAGTCAGGGCCTGGCATTCCTCCTGGGTTAACACGCCGGCCTGGGTTATCGCCTCGGCCCAGGCGACTGAGCCCTGGATATCCTGCTCCAGTAAACGGAAATCCACCGGCAGGGAATCGTTGAAGAGTTTGAAAAGTTCGCTGCTTTGACCGCTGAATCTGCCACCCCATAAAGCCATGATAAGGTCCTCTTTCTCGGGCATAAAAACTAAGGGGCGCCGATGCGCCCCTGATATATTGACGCTTACTTGCTGTTGAGCGCGCGAATACGGCTCGCCAATGAGTAGAGGCGGATAAAGCCTTCGGCGTGTTTCTGATCGTAAACCGTGTCTTCACCGAAGGTGGCAAACGCCTCGGAATACAGGCTATTGGGAGAACGTTTCTTCACGGCAACCGCCTGGCCCTTGAAGAGCTTGATCACCACTTCGCCGTTGATGTCCTGGGCCAGTGCCTCGGATGCCGCTAACAGCGAGTTGCACAGAGGCGTAAACCAACGGCCATCATAGACCAGATGTGCCATCTGAGCGGCCACCTGTTCACGCCAGTTACGGCTGGTCTTGTCGAGCACCAACTCCTCTACCGCTCTCAGAGCAGCAAACATGACAGTGCCGCCCGGTGTTTCATAACAGCCACGGGACTTCATCCCCACCAGCCGGTTTTCAGTGATATCGATACGGCCAACACCGTGAGCGGCAGCAATCTGGTTCAGCTTCATCAGCGCCGCATAGGGGCTCAGGGCTTCACCGTTGACTTCAGTCACCCGGCAGTTTTCCACTTTCAGGCTGACATACTCAGGCTCATCTGGCGCATCCAGCGGATCGACTGTCATGGTCCAGACCTCTTTACTGGGCTCATTCCAGGGATCTTCCAGTTCCCCACCTTCGTGGGAGATATGCCAGGCGTTGGCGTCGCGGCTATAGATCTTGGTGGCCGAAGCCGAGGTCTTGATGTTGCGCTCGGCCAGGTAAGCCAGCAGATCTTCACGGCTCTCCATGGTCCACTCACGCCAAGGGGCAATCACTTTCAGATCCGGCGCCAGTGCGGCAAAACAGCCTTCGAAACGCACCTGATCGTTACCCTTGCCGGTACATCCGTGACACAGGGCGTCAGCGCCGACCTTACGGGCCACTTCCACCTGAGCCTTGGCGATGATGGGTCTGGCCATGGAGGTTCCCAGCAGATAGGTTCCCTCGTAGATGGCACCGGTCGCTATGGTGGGATAGATGTAGTCTTTAACAAACTCTTCTTTCAAATCAACAATATGACACTCACTGGCGCCGGAGGCCAACGCCTTTTCTGTCAAACCTTCGAGTTCGGCTTCCCCTTGTCCAACATCGGCACAAAAGGCGACGATCTCACAGTTGTTATAGTTCTCTTTCAGCCAGGGAATAATGGCCGAGGTATCCAGGCCGCCGGAGTAGGCCAGGACAACTTTTTTTACATCTGTGTTTTTCTGTGCAATAGACATCTTAATTTTCCTAGATTCAACTGGCCCTTGGCCATCAGCTCAAAAGTGTTACCAGAACGGCATTCTGCGCGTGCATGCGGTTTTCTGCCTGTTGCAGGATCAGAGAACCTTTGCCATCCATCACCTCATCTGTCACTTCTACCCCTCTGTGAGCGGGTAAACAATGCATAAAATACTTCACCTTATACTGATCCATCAGCGGCTGATTGATCTGATAAGGATTAAATTTTGTTTCAATATCAGAAAGTTCTGTTTGGTCGCCCATGGAAATCCAAGTATCAGTGTAGACGGCATCCTGACCTTCCAGGGCGGCGATGTCCGAAGTCAATACCAGGCTGCCTCCATTCTCTGCCGCCAGTTGCTGTACTTCGTTGACAATCAGACCATCAGGGAAATGCCCTTCGGGGCAGATAACCGTCATGCTGGCACCCAAAATGGCAGCACCTATCATCAGTGAATGGGTCACGTTGTTGCCATCGCCCACATAGGCCAATTTCACCTTGCTCAAGTCACCGAGCTGTTCTGACAGGGTCAGAAAATCCGCCAGTGCCTGACAAGGGTGGTATAAGTCCGACAGCGCATTGATCACAGGCACAGTGCCGAACTCGGCCAGGCCTTCTATGGTCTTGTGGCTGAAAGTCCGTGCCACTATGGCGTCGGCCCAGCAGGAAAGGTTACCGGCGAAATCGGCAACAGATTCACGCTTGCCCAAAGCACCATTTTGTTGATCCAGATAAAGACAGTGGCCACCCAGCTTATGGATACCGATATCGAAACTGACCCTGGTGCGCAGGGAAGGTTTTTCAAACAGCATCACTACGCTCTTGCCCGCAAGCGCGTGTCGGTAGTCTGCCGGGCTGGACTTGATCTTCTTGGCCAGGTCCAACAACGCCAGCAACTGGGATTGGGTGAGTTCTTTAATGGTCAACAGGTGCTTCATACTGCCTTCTCCTATGGTTTTATTTGCGTACCCACGGCTTCGCCCTGAGCCAATGCAGCCAGTTGCGCCGCATCTCTCCAGGAAGCAACCTGTACCGGCTGCCCCATGAGTTCTGCGACTTCCAACGCCGCCTCTACTTTGACTTTCATGCCTTTCTCTATCACGCCCAGTTTCACCAGGTCGTCGATTTCGCTGCGATTAAGGCTGGCGATCAACTGCCCCTTACCGTCCAATACTCCGGAAACATCGGAGAGCAGCACCAACTTGCCCTGCACCAGCTTGGCCAGCACTGTGGCAGCCTGATCGGCATTGACGTTAAGCAGTTGCCCTTCGCTGGATACTGCAATGGAGCTGACAATGGGCATCCAACCCTGAGACAAGACGAAATTGATATAGCTGCCGTCTTTGGGGGAAACGTCACCCACCAGCCCCAAACGTTCATCTTTAATTACCGCATCGACCAAGTTGGCATCCGCCAGACTCATGCCAACACTGGCGACACCGGCCTTGATGGCCGCAGCCTGCAGTATCTTGTTGGACATACCGGCCAGGGCTCCGGCAATGATCGGCATCTGCTCCGGCGGCGTGACCCGCAAGCCATCGAGCTTCACCGTATCCATGCCATTGGCCTTGAGCTGTTCATCCACCAGATAACCGCCACCATGAACCAGAACCACTTTCTGTCCCTGGGCCAGCATTTTCGCCGCCGTATCCATCAGCCTGGCCATTCCCATCTCACACTGCATCAGTGCGCCGCCAACTTTCAGAACCAACACCTTGTCTTTCGTGCTCATAGTGACAACTCTCTCTAACCGTTCCGGGAATAATTAGTATTTAAAGTGAATCTTTATGCATTGTAGCGCCTGACTGGCAGCGCCCTTCATCAGGTTGTCTATGGCACTGGCCACCACCAGATAATGGTTCTGTTCATCAAACTTCCATCCCAGATGACAATTGCCCGTGTGTACCACGTCATCCACCTTGGGGAATTGGTTCTGTTTTACGCTGACTATGCTCGAGCCATGGTAGATGCTGTAAGCCTCGGCAACGTCCTCTGCCTTGGTACCCGGCTTGAGCTGCAGCGTAATGGTGGCGAGAATGCCGCGTTTGAAGTTGCCAAGGTGCGGAGTAAAAATCACTTCCTGCCCCAGTTGGCTGGCGATTTCGGGCTGATGCCTGTGACCAAGCACACCGTAGGGCGTTAAACTCACTTCACAGAAACTGGTGTGCAGCTGCGCCTTGCGTCCGGCTCCGGTCACACCGCTAACGGCATTGATAACGGGGAAGGCATCTGTCATCAGTGACTTGAGCGGCTTAAGTGCCAACAGAGATGCCGTGGGATAACAACCGGGAACCGCAATCATCTTGCTGTTGGCAATGGCCTCGGCATTCCACTCGGCCAGGCCATAAACTGCCTGTGCCAATACTTCGGCTTGGTTATGCTCAAAGCCATACCACTTGGGGTAGTTTGCAGCATCGCTGAAACGATAGGCACCGCTCAAATCAAATACCGCCAGACCCTGGGCATAAAACCAGGCTGCCAATTCCAGGCTTACCGAATGTTCGGTCGCCAGCGCCACGGCGTCGGCCTGTGCCACTATCTGCTGTTTGGCCTCTGGCGTTAACGGCTGCAACACTGCAGAGATATGTTGATATACAGGATAAAGCTCTGCCAGGCTTTTGCCCTTATCCAGACTATTTTCAGAGACATACAACCCTTGAATGCTTAACTCTGGTTCAGCTTGGATCAGGGCGGTTAACTGGGCACCTGTATATCCACTGGCCCCTATGATGGCGATATTTTTCATGGTTTCTAATTCTTCAAGCTAATCAAAAAAGGAAGGGCACAACGAAAGCCCGTGGCTCAGCGCCTAATGACAAGTTTATCGTCGCAGGGAGTTATTGCAGTTTTTGGTCTGAATCAAGCTCAAGGTCGAACTCAACATACTTAGTCTCACTGAATTTAGTCACCATGAAAGATGACACTGGCTTTAGCTGTTTGCTAGACTAACACAGCAATTTATTTATGCAATATATATGAATAGTTATTTTTAATGTTTTACGGAATAGTCATGAAAAAACTGCCGGAACTCACAGAAAGCTTCAGTGCGCTTATCGCCTCGCCCTCCATCAGTGCCCTGGAGCCCGAACAAGATCAATCCAATGCTGCCGTTATCGACTTGCTGGCCAACTGGTTTGGCGATTTGGGGTTGGAGTGCCGCCGCCAGCCGGTGCCCGGCAGTCGCAACAAACATAACCTGCTGGCCAACCTGGGCACTGGCCAAGGTGGCCTACTGCTGGCCGGGCACACAGACACAGTACCGTTCGATGAAGGCCGTTGGCAGCATGATCCCTTTCGGCTAACCGAAAAAGATAACCTTTGGTATGGCTTGGGAACTTGTGACATGAAGGGTTTCTTTGCCTTGATATTGGAGGCCTTGAAACAACTGCCGCTGACACAAATGAAGCGACCTCTTTATATTCTCGCCAGTGCCGATGAGGAAACCACAATGAATGGGGCCAAGGCCTTTGCCGCCAACGCTGCAATCAAGCCTGAATTTGCCATCATAGGCGAACCCACCAGCCTACGGCCGGTTTATATGCATAAAGGGCACATGGCTCAAGGCATTCGGGTAACGGGCCGCAGCGGCCACTCGTCGGATCCGGCCAAGGGACTCAATGCCATAGAAGTGATGCATCTGATCATAGGCCGACTACTTAAACTCAAGCAGCATTTGAGCGAACACTATCGCGAAGATGCCTTCAGTGTACCTTACCCAACCATGAACTTTGGCCATGTCCACGGCGGCGATGCAGCCAACCGTATCTGTGGTTGCTGTGATCTGCATCTGGATATTCGCCCGCTTCCCGGTTTGGCTTTGACCGATCTGCAACTCATGCTGCAGCAGTATTTACAGCCGGTCTGCGAACAATTCCCAGGATCAGTTTCCATCAGCGAACTCTATCCCGGCTCAGAACCGTTTGCCGATGATAGAGACTCTCCCTGGAGCCAACTGGTCGCCAGCCTGGCGGGACAGGCACCTCAAGTGGTGAACTATGCCACCGAGGCGCCTTATATTCGGCAACTGGGGTGCCACACTCTGGTATTGGGACCCGGCAGCATAGAGCAGGCTCATCAACCGGATGAATATTTGGATACGGCGCAGATCAAACCTACGATAAACTTGCTGAAACAGCTTATTTATCATGCCTGTATAAAATAATGATCCAGCCCACAGCCACTGGAAACAACGTGAAGCAAATACCTCAGCGTATTGACCACAGGGCACAGTGCTGGTTATTGTGCTCTACTCAAGTCCGCCCGAAACGACGACTCTTTCTCACTATTCTTTGGAGCAATCAACACGATGGCAGATATGTATGCATCCTTAAGATCCAACGTCAGTATGCTTGGGCAGATCCTCGGCGACACCATGCGATCCGATCTGGGGGAGCCATTTCTCGATAAGGTGGAGCAGATCCGCCAACTGGCCAAGAGTTCCCGTCAGGGTGACGAAAGCGCCCGCCAGCAGATGCTGGAACTGCTGACGGCCTTGCCCGATGACGAACTGGTGCCGGTCACCAAAGCCTTTAACCAATTTCTCAACCTGGCGAATATCGCCGAGCAATTTCATACCATCAGCCGCAACTGTGATGAACTGGTGTGTGTACCGGATCCCGTGGAGCAACTGCTCGGACGCATGCTCAACGGCCCGATAGATCAGAAGCAGATGCTGTCCTGTCTCAGAGAGATGAACATAGATCTGGTACTGACGGCACACCCGACCGAGATATCCCGCCGCACCCTGATCCAGAAGTACTCATCTGTGGTCGATTGTCTGACGGCTCTGGAAAACGATCAGCTCAGCGAGCGCGAGTTTAAACAGATCAATCTGCGACTGCGGCAGCTGATCGCCCAGATTTGGCATACCAATGAGATCCGCCGCGAACGCCCGACACCGGTAGATGAAGCCCGCTGGGGTTTGGCGACTATCGAAACCTCACTGTGGCAGGCGATTCCCGACTTTTTACGCCAGCTCAACGACCAGGTAGAAGAGCGCACCGGCAGCCAACTACCAATTGATATCGCGCCGGTGCGATTCTCCAGCTGGATGGGTGGCGACCGTGATGGCAACCCCTTTGTTACCGCCAAGGTCACTCAGGAAGTATTGGATCGTAATCGCCATGCCGCCGCCAGACTCTATCTCAAAGATATCGTCTCTCTGGTTGGCGAATTGTCCATGGAAGAAGCCAACGAGGAGCTGAGCCAGTATACCAACGGCAGCTGTGAACCTTATCGTGACGTGCTCAGAGATCTGCGCCAAAAGCTGCGCAACACCATAGACTATCTCAATGCCCGCCTCGAAGGTCATCAGCCCGAAATCGACAGCCATAGCATCATCTGGCACCAGGACGACCTGAAAAAGCCGCTGCTGATGCTGTATCAAAGCCTGTGCGATTGCGGCATGAGTCTGATAGCCAATGGCTTGCTGCTGGATATGTTGCGCCGCTTGGCCTGCTTCGGCATTCATATGCTGAGGTTGGATATCCGCCAGGATGCAGAGCGCCACGCCAATGCCATTGCCGAGCTTACCCGCTATCTGGGCATGGGTGACTTCAACCATTGGGATGAGACAGAAAAGCAGGCCTTCCTGCTCAGGGAACTGGCCAATCGCAGACCCTTGATCCCGGTAAACTGGCAGCCATCAGACGAGGTGGCCGAGGTACTGGCAACCTGCCGCTTGATAGCCACTCAGCCTCAACAAGCGCTGGGCTCCTATGTGATATCCATGGCCAGCCAACCATCCGACGTGCTGGCGGTACTCTTGCTGCTCAAAGAAACCGGCTGTCACTATCCCATGCGGGTAGTGCCGCTGTTTGAGACCCTGGATGACCTCAACAATGCCGCCGATTGCATCTCTGCCCTGCTCGATATCGATTGGTATCTGGGTTACACCAAAGGCATGCAGGAAGTGATGATTGGCTATTCGGATTCGGCCAAGGATGCCGGAGTCATGGCCGCGGCCTGGGCACAATACCGGGCGCAAGAACAACTGGTTGCGGTATGCAAGAAGGCTGGCGTCAAACTGACCCTATTCCACGGCCGTGGCGGTACTATCGGTCGTGGCGGCGGCCCTGCTCACCAGGCGATTCTGTCACAGCCTCCGGGCTCAGTTGACGGACGGATCCGGGTGACAGAGCAGGGAGAGATGATCCGCTTCAAGTTCGGTCTCCCTAAGTTGGCGGTGCAGTCACTGGCGCTTTACACCTCGGCGGTGATGGAAGCCACTTTACTTCCACCTCCTGAGCCCAAACAGGAGTGGCGGCAATGCATGCAGCGACTGGCCGATGAGTCTGTACTGGCCTACCGCAGCATAGTCAGGGAAGAAGCTGACTTTGTTGCCTATTTCAGAGCCGCAACGCCTGAAGTGGAGCTGGGTAAGCTGCCACTCGGCAGTCGACCGGCCAAACGCCGGGTGGATGGTGGTATCGAAAGCCTGCGCGCCATTCCCTGGATATTCGCCTGGTCACAGAACCGTTTGATGCTGCCGGCCTGGCTCGGTGCCGGTGAGGCGCTCGAAGCCGCAGCCAAGCGAGGAGAGCTTTCTCTGCTACAGGAGATGGAGCGTCAATGGCCCTTCTTCAACACCCGTATCTCCATGCTGGAAATGGTGTATGCCAAGGCAGAACCCAACCTCGCCCGCTATTACGACACCTGCCTGGTGCCTGAAGACCTGCGTCATTTGGGTGAAGCTCTCAGGGAGAGGCTGCAACAGGGGATCCAGGCGGTACTCGAACTGACCCGCTCTGACAGCCTGATGTCGCATACTCCCTGGAACAGGGAATCGGTGCGGCTTCGCAACCCCTATATCGACCCGCTCAACTTCCTGCAGGCCGAGCTGTTGGCCCGAAGTCGCAAGGAACAGGAAACCTCGGAACAATTGCAACTGGCGCTGATGCTGACCATAGCCGGTGTCGCGGCGGGCATGAGGAATACAGGATGAGGCTGCCCCTACTGCTGTCTCTGTGGTTGATGCTGATGTTGGGCGGCTGTGTCAGCCAATACAGCATCAGCGAAGGGCAGCTGGAATCCTATCTGAATAAAGAGCTGCAACTGGATATGCAAGACACCCAGGGGCCACTGGCAACAGAGATCCAGTTGAATCGGGTAACAGTCAAATTGGGGCACAAGCCGGATACCATGGCGGTGAAAGCCACCTCGGAGCTGATACTCAGAACACCGCTGTTTCCCCTGCGTGCCAGCCTGACGACAGAGTTTGAGGCCAAGCCTTGGTATGACAACCAAACCCATGGCGTCTATCTCCGTGGTCTGGAGTTGACCTCTGTCGAGTCCAATCCCAAGGATATTCAGCGGGCTTTACAAGGTATTGCCCCACAGTTGATGGGCTTTATCCGCAACTTCCTCGAAAGTCAGCCGGTTTATGTTCTGGACACCCAGGACAGCAACCAAGCGAGACTGGCCGATATGACCAAGAGCCTTCAGGTTAAACCAGGCAAGCTGGTGCTGGAGTTTAAATAAATCGATATTCACAGCACAAAAATACGCAGCCTTGGCTGCGTATTTTTATTTAACCTATTACTGGTTTAACCTATTACTGCCTTTGACTATTTGGCAAATCGACCAATGGAGGAGTAATCAACAATAACCGCCTCGCCCAGCAACTCGCGGCGCAGCATGTCATAGGCTACTGCGCTACTGAGGCTGCGAACCAGCTCTCTAGAGCGCCTTGGCAGCTGAATCATCTGGCTGTAACAACCTCCCTTGGTCGCCAAGGCTATGGCGACAGTACCGACAGGCTTCTCCTCTGTACCGCCGTCAGGACCGGCAATGCCACTGGTGGCCAGAGCATAGTCGCTATCCAGTATCGCCCTGGCCCCCATCGCCATCTCCTCAACGGTGGCAATCGACACAGCGCCATGGTCATCCAGAGTTGAAGGTTGAACCCCAAGAATACGCACCTTGCTCTCATTGCTGTAGGTCACCAACCCCTGATGCAAATAGGAAGAACTGCCAGGGAAAGCCACCAATTGACTGGTCAACATACCTCCGGTACAGGACTCGGCCAGGCTAAGACTAAGGCCTGAGTTCAACAACCTGTGATGGATCTCTTCCGCCAGCGTCGCGCGATTTTCGGCAACGACCGCAGTACCCAGAACCTGTCGTACATGATTGGTAACTCGGGGCAACAGAGCAATGGCCTTATCACCGCGGGCAAACAACTTGATCTCTATATGTGGCATAGAGGAGCGATAACCTATGGTGATCCCTGCTGGCAACTCCAATGCTTCCAGCTTATCGGCCAGCGTCGATTCGCCATGGCCCAGGGTCAACAGCTTATTCAATGCGACTTTTGCATCCAGGCCGAACTCCTGTTTGATAAAGGGCAGAAACTGCTCCTTAACCATATGTTTCAGCTCAAATGGTACCCCGGGAGTGAAGTAGAGCCAGGCACGATTGAGTTTGACTCTAAAGCCGCAGGCCGTGCCAACCGGATTATCGACCATGACGGCAGACTCAGGCAGCAAAGCCTGTTTCAGATTACTGGCTGGCATCTCTCTGTTGTTACGGCTGAACCAGGCCTCCATCTTGGCACGCCATTCGGCGTTCTCAACCAGAGACTCACCCTTGGCTTTAGCCATGGCTTCGGCCGAGAGATCGTCGCTGGTTGGCCCCAAACCACCATTAACCAGAATGACATCGGCATGGAGGCTACGCTCCTGAAACACAGCTATCAGATCTTCGAGCCTATCCCCAACTGTAACCCTGCGCTGCACCTCAATTCCATGCTCCATCATCACATTGGCAAACCAGGCGGCATTGGTATCTACTATCTGACCGGACAACACCTCCTCTCCGGTACAAATCATCTCTAACTTCATTCAAAGATCCCTTTGGCAAAAACTGCATATAAGTTAAGTAACAGCAGGATGAATAGCAAGCACAGCTTGATGGATGGCTGGAGCGCGAAGCAGCTTGGCTGCGAGCTGAGGGGCACACACTGCGCCAGCAGCTTTGGGCTGCATGTTAAGTCGTGCTCGCTGGAAGCGAGACAAACAAAAAAGCCCTAGCATTCAGCTAGGGCTTTTTTGTTTGTTAGGCGTCTGGCGATGACCTACTCTCACATGGGGAGACCCCACACTACCATCGGCGCGATTGCGTTTCACTTCTGAGTTCGGGATGGGATCAGGTGGGACCACAATGCTATTGTCACCAGACATAAAATTGTATGGAACAAATTTTAAACGCGCTTTAGCGCGGCCCGCTAGGGTCAAATACAAGGATGTATTTGATAAATTCATTCCTAAATTCAGAAAGCTGTGCTCTTTTCAGAGCCTGAGTTCAAACTTCAATCAAGTATCGACTTCTTCAAGTCCGTAAAACCCATCTGGGTTGTATGGTTAAGCCTCTCGAGTCATTAGTACAGGTTAGCTCAACGCCTCGCAACGCTTACACACCCTGCCTATCAACGTCCTGGTCTCGAACGGCTCTTCAGAGGTCTCTAGGACCTAGGGATGACTCATCTTGGGGCTCGCTTCCCGCTTAGATGCTTTCAGCGGTTATCGATTCCGAACGTAGCTACCGGGCAATGCCATTGGCATGACAACCCGAACACCAGCGGTTCGTCCACTCCGGTCCTCTCGTACTAGGAGCAGCTCCCCTCAATCATCCAACGCCCACGGCAGATAGGGACCGAACTGTCTCACGACGTTCTGAACCCAGCTCGCGTACCACTTTAAATGGCGAACAGCCATACCCTTGGGACCGACTTCAGCCCCAGGATGTGATGAGCCGACATCGAGGTGCCAAACACCGCCGTCGATATGAACTCTTGGGCGGTATCAGCCTGTTATCCCCGGAGTACCTTTTATCCGTTGAGCGATGGCCCTTCCATTCAGAACCACCGGATCACTATGACCTGCTTTCGCATCTGCTCGACGTGTCTGTCTCGCAGTTAAGCTGGCTTATGCCATTGCACTAACCGTACGATGTCCGACCGTACTTAGCCAACCTTCGTGCTCCTCCGTTACTCTTTGGGAGGAGACCGCCCCAGTCAAACTACCCACCAGGCACTGTCCCTAATCCCGATAAGGGACCAAGGTTAGAACATCAACACTACAAGGGTGGTATTTCAAGGTTGACTCCAACAAGACTGGCGTCTCATCTTCATAGTCTCCCACCTATCCTACACATGTAGGGTCAATGTTCAGTGCCAAGCTATAGTAAAGGTTCACGGGGTCTTTCCGTCTAGCCGCGGGTATACGGCATCTTCACCGCAATTTCAACTTCACTGAGTCTCGGCTGGAGACAGCGTGGCCATCATTACGCCATTCGTGCAGGTCGGAACTTACCCGACAAGGAATTTCGCTACCTTAGGACCGTTATAGTTACGGCCGCCGTTTACCGGGGCTTCGATCATGAGCTTCTCCGAAGATAACCCAATCAATTAACCTTCCGGCACCGGGCAGGCGTCACACCGTATACGTCATCTTGCGATTTTGCACAGTGCTGTGTTTTTGATAAACAGTTGCAGCCACCTGGTATCTGCGACTGCCAGCAGCTTACGACGCGAGGTCTTCACCGCCGGCAGCGTACCTTCTCCCGAAGTTACGGTACCATTTTGCCTAGTTCCTTCAGCCGAGTTCTCTCAAGCGCCTTGGTATTCTCTACCCGACCACCTGTGTCGGTTTGGGGTACGATTTCTACTAACCTGAAGCTTAGAAGATTTTCCTGGAAGCATGGCATCAACCACTTCATCCCCTTGGGGACTCGTCATCAGCTCTCAGTGTATGTGTGCCCGGATTTGCCTAAGCACACCACCTACTACCTTAAACGCGGACAACCAACGCCGCGCTGGCCTAGCCTTCTCCGTCTCTCCATCGCAGTTAGCAGAAGTACGGGAATATTAACCCGTTTCCCATCGACTACGCCTTTCAGCCTCGCCTTAGGGGTCGACTCACCCTGCCCCGATTAACGTTGGACAGGAACCCTTGGTCTTTCGGCGAGGGGGTTTTTCACCCCCTTTATCGTTACTCATGTCAGCATTCGCACTTCTGATACCTCCAGCGTGGGTTACCCCTTCGCCTTCAACGGCTTACAGAACGCTCCTCTACCGCA
>NZ_JBKORL010000063.1:0-41412 GCF_047314525.1 Shewanella sp. BJSY2023SW007
ATGGTGTACACAGCTTTGCTGACAAAGCGGCCATTCTCTTTGATTTTATAGTGAATAGCATCAAGCCAGAGGATGGGATACAGGGCTTCTAAATCACGTTCACGCCAAGCCTGAAGCTCAGGTAGCAGTTTATCAGTAATGGCGCTAATGGTGCCATTGGGGACTTCAATGCCGTAGATATCGGCGATATGGGCACGAATATCCTGATAACTTGTGCCCAGTGAAAATAGCGCAATGATTTTCCGCTCCATCTCATCGGTCAGGTATGTCTGGTTCTTTTTTACAACTTGAGGCTCGAAGGTGCCATCTCGGTCACGCGGAGTATGCAGCTCAAAGCTACCGGTAGCGGTCTTCAGTGTCTTACTGGTCTTGCCATTTCTGCGATTACCAGGCTGCTTATCTTCAAGATGTTGGTCGAGCTCAACATTGAGGGCCGCTTCAGTAAGCTGTTTAATGAGTGGGGTGAGAATACCATCTTTGCCGGTCAGGTCTTTACCTGCACGCAGAGCTTCAATGGCGGCTTCCATGTCGAATGTAGGTTTGGTCATTTGAATATCCTTTTGGGTGTATATTACTCAAATGACACAGATTTATGAACACTACCTAAAAATGAGTAAAAACAAGTATCCCATTAAGCCTAAGAAAAATGCCGTTCACACTAAGTGAACGGCATTAAGCGCTACGCGCTCTTTTTTAATGACTCTCATATTCAGAGGAGGCTATCGATATCATAATTAAAACTGCTGTCTATCTCCTGTAACTCTTTCAGCAGACGATGCTTGTCTTTCAATGCTTCAATCTCTCGCCATTTACGCTTCTTGCTGGAGCTTCGAGAGCGGCTTGGTCTTTCAACGACTTCATCTAGCGCACTACCATAATCCAAACGATCCATGGCAACCTCCTTTGTTGTATGTTTTATCAACACTTAAATATCATACTTGGCAAACAGGGTGCAAGAAGAATGTTTCTTTTTTGTTAAAGCGAGATGATGCTTTGATGAAGTCGTTTAGATGAGATGGGTGGTAAAAAAATACCAGCCAGTGGAGCTGGCTGGTATTTCTTGATTTGTAAGCTGAAAAGGCTAGATTTTACCTTGTCTGAAGAGATTAATTAGAGCATTGCTGGAAGAGTCTAGATCCTTACTGTCTAGCTCTGCACCAATACGCGACAGTACTTCATTCCCCAGCTTTTTACCCAGCTCGACCCCCCATTGATCGAATGAGTTAATATCCCAGATAGCGCCTTGAACCAGCGTCCTGTGTTCATAAAGGGCAATCAAGGCGCCCAGGGTTATAGGGGTCAACTTGTCCATCAACAAGGTATTGCTCGGCTTGTTGCCTTCCATGACCTTATGTTTGGCAATAAGCTGTTTCTCTGCCTCAGTGAATGAGCTGTCTGCCAGTTCGGCCAAGGCTTCATCAAAGGTTCGTCCCTGCATCAGCGCCTGGGTTTGACCAAAACAGTTGGATGCCAGTTGCGCATGATGCTCCCCAATAGGGTTATGGCTTTGCAGCGGCAGGATAAAGTCAGCCGGGATCAATGCAGTACCTTGGTGCAACAATTGGTGGTAGGCGTGTTGGCCATTTGTGCCTTCTCCGCCCCAAATGACCGGGCCTGTACTGTAATCCACTGCATTGCCGTCCAGAGTGACGGACTTGCCGTTACTCTCCATATCCAGTTGCTGGAAATAGGCCGGAAGTCCTCTGAGGTAGTGGTCGTAGGTCAACACCACATGGGACTGGGCATTGAAGAAGTTGTTGTACCATACAGAGAGCAGGCCCATGATCACAGGCATATTCTGCTCAAGGGGCCTGGATGCGAAATGTACATCCATAGCTCTGGCGCCTGCCAGCAGTGCTTTGAAGTTATCCATGCCTATCAGGGCGGCTATGGGCAAACCTATGGCCGACCAAAGAGAATAACGCCCGCCAACCCAATCCCACATGGGGAAGATATTGTCTTCATCTATGCCAAACGCCGTTGCCTTGGCGACATTGGAGGTAATTGCCGCAAAGTGCTTGCCGATATCTTGCTGTGAGCCACCTTTGGCCAGGAACCACTCTTTGGCGCTGAGGGTGTTGGTCAGGGTTTCCTGAGTGCCAAAGGATTTTGACGACATCAGGAACAGGGTGGTTTCAGGATCCAGCTTCTTCAGTTTTTCACTGATGGCCGTGCCGTCGACATTGGCGACGAAGTGACACTGTAGCTTACCGTTCCAATAGGGACGCAGGGCCTCGGAGATAATCTTGGGGCCGAGGAAGGAACCGCCAATACCTATGGAGACAAGATCTGTGATTTTCTTGCCGGTATAGCCGCGCCACTGACCTGAATAGAGCGCCTCGACAAAAGCCTCCATTTGAGCCAGGGTTTGCTGAACTTCAGGGACTACATTGACGCCATCGACGCGAATATCCGCATCGGCCGGTGCTCTCAGGGCTGCGTGCAACACGGCACGCTGCTCCGTGGTATTGATTGCTTCGCCGGCAAACATTGCCGCTATTTTTTGCTCAAGTCCGGCTTCTCGGGCGAGCTTGAGTAACTCCTGCAGAACCGCCTCAGTGAGGCGGTTCTTGGAGAAATCTAACAGCAATCCACAATCTTTAATCGACAGTTGATCAAAGCGCTGCGGGTTTTCGGCAAAGAGTTCACGCATGTGAGGCAGATCTGCACTCATCGCCTTGAGAGTCTGCCAGGTAGCAGATTGAGTCAAATGTGTCATGAGTAGTCCCTGATCTTCAGTTTCAGAACAATCCTTGATTAGCTCAGTTTAGCTTTAAGCATGGTCTCGAGTTTGCCCTGATCTATGGCAAAGTTACGGATACCTTCGGCCAGTTTTTCCACTGCCATGGGATCTTCGTTGAACTCCCAGCGGAACTCAGCCTCGGTCAGTGGCTTGGGTGGCTCTTGGGTTTCAGTGGCCGGTTGCAGCTTGGTTATTATCTGGGTGTTTGAGTTGGCCAGTTCTTCCAGCAAAGATGGGCCTATAGTCAGACGATCACAGCCGGCGAGTTCAATGATTTCACCTGTGTTACGGAAGCTGGCGCCCATAACCACAGTCTGATAACCATGCTGTTTGTAATAGTTGTAAATCTGGGTCACTGAGATCACACCAGGATCTTCACTGGCATTATATTCTTTGCCAGTATCTTTTTTATACCAGTCGAGAATGCGGCCGACAAAGGGTGAAATCAGGTAAACTCCGGCTTCGGCGCAGGCTCGGGCCTGGGCGAAGCTGAACAAGAGTGTCAGGTTGCAGTTGATACCCTTTTGTTCCAGTTCCTTGGCGGCGCTGATGCCTTCCCAAGTGGAAGCCAGTTTGATCAGAATGCGAGACTTGTCGATACCGGCCGCTTCATAGAGTTTAACCAGCTTGTTGGCTTTGGCAATTGAGCCGGCTTTATCGAATGAAAGGCGAGCATCTACTTCGGTTGAAATACGTCCCGGTACCAGCTTGAGAATTTCCACCCCTATGTTGACAGCCAACTTGTCTGCGGCGTCTTCCAGTTGTTGCTGTGGATCCTGGCTCTGAGCTTTAGCCCAGGAAATCGCATCATCGATCAGTGGCGCATACTCTGGGATTTGCGAGGCTTTGAGGATCAGCGATGGGTTGGTGGTGGCATCCTGTGGATGATAGAGCTTGATCGCCTCGATGTCACCGGTATCAGCAACTATGGTTGTAACGGATTTGAGTTGCGTGAGTGTGTTTGCCATGAAAAACATCCTTCTCAGATTGCGGCCGTTTACGCGGAAATTGCATTACGCTATTAAAAGCGATTTTGCCTCTGTTTCCAACCAGGATTGAAAAAAAATTACAAAAATGGTGAGAAATTGTCAATGAAGGCCGTTGTCGGTTAAAGGAAGTGTACTCCCATAGCCGAGGGAATTCTAATGACAAAAAAGAGTGAAAATAAAAAAGTCGCTGCAGGGCAGCGACTTTTTCAGAAGAAGTTCAGCTTATTTCAGCAGGGCTTCTTTTTCTTTAAAGCTCAGGAGAGCTTCGATACGGCGGTTAACCTTGTTGGCTTCTGCAGAAGAACCCTGCATCAGCGGCTGGCTTTCACCGTAGCCCTTGGCGCTGATACGGCTGGCATCGATGCCATACTGTTCAACCAGTACTTTGGCAACTGCGTCGGCGCGCTTTTGAGACAGCCACTGGTTGTAATCGGCTTTACCTGGCAGAGAGGCGTGGCCGGCGATTTCCAGATCAGCTTTAGGATACTTGCTCATAAAGTCAGCAACTTTCTGGATTTCAGCCATAGAGTCGGCTTTCAGTACAGATGAGTTGTTATCGAACTCAGCTTTAACTTCCAATGTTTCCAGTTTTTCAACATAGATAGAGCAGCCATTGGCGTCTACCTTGTGGTTGGCTGGTGTGTTTGGACACTGGTCCATATCGTCGTTAACACCGTCGTTGTCGCTGTCAACGGGTTCTACGACCACAGGAGCGACTACAGGGGCTGGTTTTGAAGTGCTGCCGAAACGGTAGCTCAGTTCAAGACCCCAGTAGTTACTTTCCATTTCCAGAGTGTTCCACTTTTCTTCGTCGAGGTTTTCATAACGACGATACTTGGCGGCCAGTTTCAGGTTCTCTGTGATGTTGTAACCGATACCGGCACCGAAGTAAGGCGCAACACCGCTATCGCTGTAGTACTCGCTACCCCATTGTTTGTTGTTGGAAATGTGGTAGTTCATGGCACCGGCTTCAGCAGACAGGCTCCACTTATCGGCGAAAGGCCAGAAAGCCACCAAGCCCAGAGTGGCGCCCTTGACACCAACGTCGTTGAGTTTGTTGCTATAGTCGGTCCATTCGGCACGACCCAGGTCGCGGTACCCCAGTTCTACACCGAAGTAATCATTGAACAGGTAACCTGCAAATACGTCCCAAGCATATGGATCGTCTTCACCACAGGTTTTCATGGTTTTCTGATCACAGTTTGGTTCGTAGTTGTTTACGCCGAGGCCAGCACCGACATACCATGGGCTGAGCTCATCTGCTGCAGATGCTGCAAAAGGCATCATAGATGCAAGCAACAATACTTTAAATGTCTTATTCATCATGTTCTCCAAGTCCATTGCTATTTAATTACCCATATGTCCCGTATAGGAAACACGACTAGCACTTAATGTGGGGTTCCGTTTAGTGTTTTAGCTAGCTGGCTCAATTATCCATTGAAATAAAGCAATTTTCCACTTTTCAAGCGATAATTTTATTGTTCACTATTTGAACTGCTTGGTTTTTTAACAATTGAGACTAAAGAAAAAGCGCCTGTTAGAAGGCGCTTTTTTATTTTTGCAAAACAATTTCTTAACTAAAATTTTTGCTTTTTGTTTAGCTATGGTTCAGCTTAACGGGTCCAAATCCAGTTTTCGATATACTCAGGATCAACACCATTGGCCTTGATATAGTTTCTATGGTCAACCAAACGTTGCAGCATATCTGTGGTAATCGCTACGTGACGGGTCTCATCAATAACACCTTGCTGGAATAATTTGTAAGCCATATCTATTACCAGGTGATAACGAGAAGTACCGTTACGTACGCCCATATCAAATGGCGTGGTGGTTGAGCCTTCTTCTTCATAACCCTTAATTCTGAATCTATGGCTACCTTTGTAATCGAAGATCAGTTTTTTGATGGTGTTTGGATAACCGTGATAGTTAAATACCACACCTTTGTCTTCGGTAAATATCTCATCCATCAACCAAGGCTTTTCCTGGAATTTAAGGCTACCCAGACCACTGCTGTGTAATTCAGTGACGCTGACAAAGCGGATACGCACTCTTGGCAGTAATTCGCGGATTAATACCAATGCCGCCATACACTCCTGAGTGACATAGTCACCACAACCTGCCAAGACGACATCCGGGTTTTCATCAGAGGCAAAATCCCACACCATTACACCTTCTTTGGCTTGTTTACGGGCCTCTTCAAGGCTCAGCCATTGCGGCAGCTCTTTCTTACCGGCGACCAGAATATTCAACTTGTCACGGTCGGCGAAAGCTCGCTCTGTGTAAACCAAAGTGGTGTTGGCATCGGCTGGCAGGTAAGCCGAGATTATCTTGGGGTGTTTCTCAAGCATGGCCCCCAGGAAAGAAGGGTTCTGGTGAGAGTAACCGTTGTGATCCTGACGCTCCAGCAGAGAGGAGAGAACTACGTTACAGGCCGGCAGCGGCTTACGGAAGTGAACCCCTTGGCTGGCATAGACATACTTACAATATTGGTCGGCCATGGAAGACACTACCTGAGAGAAGGATTCATAGGTAGGGAACATGGCGTGACGGCCGGTAACTGTGTAGCCGTGCATCATGCCGAACAGCAGGTTTTCAGATAACAGCTCCATGACCCGACCATCACGGCTCATATCTTCATCCCAGCTTTCAATTGGCCATTGCCAGGCGCGATCTGTGGCTTCAAATACTGCTTGCAGCTGGTTGGAATAAGTTTCATCCGGGCTGAAGATCCGCAGGTTGCGCTGATCTTTATTGAGGCGGAAGGCTTCGCGCATCCACTGACCCATTTTCAGCATGGAGTAACCACGATGGCCTCTTGGGACTTCAGGGCCGTAGGCCAGCTTGGATAGGTCAGGATTGCTGAGGGCGCGCACCACTTCACCACCATAGCTCATCTTTTGACGGCCACAGCAGAGCTCCGCTGGGGGCAGCAGTGACTGGATGTCTTTGTCGAAGACAATCTGGTTCTGCTCGTTGATGGAGTAGAGTTCGGAGAACTTGTAGCTGTCGAGCCAGCCATCTAATGCGGCCAGATGACCTTTGTCGGTGGCACACTTATTGACAATTACCTGGTGAGACTCGCAGTTGCCTTCGAGTTTCTTGCCATCGTATTCGGGAACACCTGTCCAGCCTTTTGCTGTACGCATCAGGATTACCGGCCAACGTGGCTTGACGACATCTTCGCCGTTGCGGGCACGTTTCTGAATATCGTTAATCATCTCATAAGCCGTATCCATCGCCTTGGTCATCTGCAGGTAGACATCTTCTTCCTGCTCGCTGTCCACTATGATGGGATGGTAACCCAGGCCTCTGAATTCAAGTTCCAGCTCTTCGTGGCTCATGCGTCCCATACGGGTAGGGCCGGAAATCTTGTAACCATTAATATGAACAATCGGCAGTATGGCACCGTTGGTGGCGGGAGAAACCAGGCGGTTGGCATACCAGGATGCAGCCAGTGGACCAGTTTCAGATTCGCCGTCACCGACAAGCACTGCGGCAATCAAGTCTGGATTATCCAGCACCGCACCCCAGGCTACAGACAAGGAGTAGCCTAGCTCGCCCCCTTCAAGGATTTGTCCCGGAGCTTCGGGGTTGGCATGTGAAGGGTAACCGTAAGCGGCGGAGAATTTACGGCAGATATCTTCAATACCGGTTTCGTTGTAGGGGATGGTTTCTGGATAGAAGTGGCTTAGAGAGCCTTCAAGGAAGAGGTTGGCCTGTACGGCGGGGAAACCGTGGCCCGGGCCAACCAGATAGAGGAACGGACGCTTGTGCTTGGTAATCAATCTGTTCACGTTAGCATATACAAAGTTGATCCCCGGGCAGGTTCCCCAATGGCCCAAGAGCCTTGGCTTTATATCACTGTGTTGTAACGGGCGTTTGTACAATACATTGTGCTTGAGGTAAATCTGTGAGGTTGCCAGGAAGTTAGTGGCCCGGACAAATTTCTTCAGTGCACCTATCTCTTGCTTTTGGGTCATATCGTGCCTCGCTTGAGCTAGCTAAAAGTGAATCAGATTATCTTGTGGCTACTATATTTGTAGTTTTATTACAAAAACGTGCCCAACATCCAAGTTTTGAAAGTTTGTTTAGCTGGTGGTTTTTTTAGAAAATTCGTGTGACACCATTGTTGTTCAAGTTAAAACTCTAGTTTGTTCTGGTATTTTTATGGTGAATTTACTGTCGGTCGAGTGATTAAGTGTGATCTTGATCACGCGGTAATTTCAAGTTCCTATGCTATTTTCTTCGCCCTCAAGCCCGGCCGGCATACCTTGGGGTATGTAGGATAATTCGAAAAGAAACTGGCCGATGCTTATCCTTTTTCATTCAGGAAGGAATCTTAACCACAAACTTGGCGATATACCGTCAGAGATGGGCCAGGTTTGTCACGGGAAAGCTTACAATTATGATAATAGAAACCATAGTCGATTTTTTGAACTCTCTGCTTTGGGGAAAACTATTGGTCTATGCCTTGGTGGGCGCTGGCTTGTACTTCACTCTAAGGCTTTTGTTCATTCAGCTCACTCACCTGGGGCATTCTGCCAAGGTGATGGCTACCAGTAGGCAGGGCTGTGACAGCGGCTTGTCTTCATTTCAGGTATTTTGTACCAGTATGGCCGCAAGAGTCGGTGCCGGTAATATGGCCGGGGTGGCCGTTGCCATAGGTGCAGGTGGCCCTGGTGCAGTTTTTTGGATGTGGCTCATCGCTCTGTTGGGTATGGCTACGGCCATGATTGAGTCTACTCTGGCTCAGATCTATAAAGTAAAAGATAAAGATGACCAGTTTCGTGGCGGTCCTTCTTATTATATGGAAAGGGGGCTTGGCCAGCGCTGGATGGGGATTCTTTTCTCCGTATTCTTGATCATCGCCTTTGGTTTGGTTTTCAATGCCGTTCAGGCCAATACCATTACGGGGGCATTGGAAATTGTGTTTGATGTCAAAGAGGCTTACTGGTTTGACATTAAAGCAACTTATTGGATAGGTATTCTGCTGGTGATCACCAGTGGCTTGGTCATCATGGGTGGGCTGCGTAAAGTTGCGCGGGTATCCGAGGTAGTTGTACCTATTATGGCTTTTGCTTATATCTTGATCGCCTTGGTCGTTGTCGGGATGAATATTGAGCAATTGCCGACCATTCTCAAACTGATAGTCAACAGCGCCTTCGGTTGGCAAGAGGCCGCTGCCGGTGGGGTGGCTTATACTGTGGCTCAGGCGATGCAGTCCGGGATCGCTCGTGGTTTGTTCTCTAACGAGGCGGGCATGGGGAGTGCTGCCAACGTCGCTGCCAGCGCCTCACCGACACCAAACCATCCTGCCTCCCAGGGGTTTGTACAGATGATAGGGGTGTTTATGGACACTATTGTTATCTGTAGTGCAACAGCCGCAATAATTTTGCTGGCCGGTGATCTCAGCAGTGTTAATATCGGCGAGGGGGACAAAGGGATCCAACTGACAATAGCGGCATTGACCACTCATGTTGGAGATTGGGGTGGCTTTTTTGTGGCTTTTGCCATCTTACTGTTTTGTTTCACCTCAATAATCGCCAACTACTCTTATGCCGAAACCAATGTGCTGTTCCTTTCCAATAATAGCCGTAAGGTGTTGCCCCTGTTCCGCTTGTGTGTGCTAGGCATGGTGATGTTTGGAGCTGTGGCGAAAATAACCTTGGTATGGAATTTGGCCGATCTTTCCATGGGCTTGATGGCGACAGTCAACATCATTGCCTTGGTACTACTTTCCGGTATTGCCATGCGGGTGATTAATGATTACCGCGATCAGTTGAGTGAAGGCAAAGAACCTGTGTTTGACAAGAGCAAGTTTCCTGAGCTTGAAGAACATATTGAAGAGGGTATCTGGACCGGTGAACCTGTGGTTCGCAGTGACAAAGGCTGGTAACTGAATCCGGCCCCAGATTGGGGCCATCGGAAAAACCACGCTATCAATGCGTGGTTTTTTTATTTACTGCCAGTATCATGGGCAGTTCTATACCAAATAAGACGGAGTGAATATGCTGATTTTGGTTTCACCGGCCAAGACGCTGGATTATGACAACCCGGCGGCGGTATCTGAATACAGCCTGCCACAGTTTCTCGAGCACAGCAGCGAGCTTATTCAGGTTTGCCGGGATCTGACCCCAGCCAATATTGCTTCTTTGATGAAAGTCAGTGACAAAATTGCTGGCTTGAATGCCGCCAGATTCGCCGAGTGGCAGCCTGAATTCACCCCCGAGAATGCCAAGCAAGCACTCTATGCTTTCCGTGGTGACGTATACACAGGTCTGGATGCAGACAGCCTTGCCCCGGAAACGGTTGCTCGGGCTCAGCAGCATCTGCGTATTTTATCCGGGCTCTATGGTCTGTTGAGGCCTCTGGACTTGATGCAAGCTTATCGGTTAGAAATGGGTACCTCTTTGGCTAATCCCAGGGGCAGTAACCTGTACGCCTTCTGGGGGAATATCATCACAGATGCCATTAATCAGGCATTGGCTCAGCAAGGGGATGATATTGTAGTGAATTTGGCGTCCAACGAGTACTTCAAGGCGGTTAAGCCCAAGCAGGTTGCCGGACGTATTATCACGCCGGTGTTCAAAGACTGCAAAAATGGTCAGTATAAGGTAATAAGCTTCTACGCCAAGAAGGCCAGAGGCATGATGGCGCGCTACCTGTTGGAGCAAGAGGAACAGACTCTGGAGCGATTAAAGGCATTTAACAGCGCCGGCTATTATTACAGTGAAGCCGAGTCCAGCCCAGGCTCCCCTGTGTTTTTGCGGGAAGAACAGAGCTGATACCCCGTCCCGATATATAAAGATAAGAAAGCCGTTCATTATTGAACGGCTTTTTGCTTCTAAAGCGTGTGTGATTTACTGTTTGGCAGGCAGCGGCCGCAGTTCCAGTTCTGACTGTGCCATCAAATAGGCGAACTGGGCATAGGCCGCAACGTTTTGTGCCAGCGCCTTGGGATCTATCTTGTCCAGGGTATCGTTGGGGGTATGGTGGTAGTCAAAGTAATCGGTACCATCCTGGCGCAGGGACGCCACAGGAACGCCACTGGCCGGTAGCATGGAAACATCCGGGCCACCATAGGCGCTGTTGTCACCTGCGGCAACGCCGTTTCGCTGCATTACTTGGGTCAGTTGCTGTAGTTTGGGCAGCACTTGCTCATTGACCTGAAAGTCGATGCGATAGATAGGGCCAGCCCCGAAATCGGATTCGGCGGCGATATAGTGTTTATCCAGCTCTGCAGCGTGGGCCTTGGCATAAGCCTTACCACCAACCAAGCCTATCTCTTCGGCCGCATAGAGCACGACACGTACTGTGCGTGCAGGTTTTTCCGGTAAATCCTGGATAAGCTTACCGGCAGCGGTGACAATCGCGACCCCGGCACCGTCATCTATGGCTCCCGTGCCTTCATCCCAGGAGTCCAGATGAGCGCCAATCAGCACGATTTCATCTGGCTTGCTGCTGCCGGTGACTTCGGCGATGACGTTATAGGAAATGGCACTGCCCTTGTTCTCGGGTGACATCTTTAAAGCGAGGGTGATATCGGCAGATCGCTTGAGCATGGCATTGACCAGATCCGCATCCGGCGCCGACATGGCCGCTGCCGGGATCCGCTTTAAGCCTTCTTCATAACGCATGGTGCCGGTATGGGCCATACGGTCATGATCTGTACCTATCGAACGGATAACTATCGCCAAGGCACCTTTTCGCGCGGCCTCTATTGCTCCTCGTGAGCGGCCACCTACGCTCTTGCCATAACCTTTACCTGTCTTGTGGCGCTCGGTTTTCTGATCGATAAAGACAATTTTCCCGGTAACATCATCAGGATTGGCTTCTTTAAGTGCAGCCAGGCTGTCGAAACGAACTATCTTGGCCGTGATCCCTTCTGCCGGAGTGGCCACACTACCTCCTAATGCCGTGATAACCAGAGGCTGTTGGAAGGGGGCCACTATGCTGGCACTGGCTTCACCGCGTTCCCACACCGGGACTTCCACTGCTTCTTTATAAACACGGTCAAAACCCAGTGACTGCAGCTTTTTTTCCGCCCAGGCAACCGCCACAGCGTCTTTTGGGCTACCAGCCAGGCGAGGGCCAACTTCCACTGTTAAAGATTCCACAATTTGAAAGCCGAGGTCAGAACCTAGGGCTTTTTGCTGCAATGATTCAGCAAGCAGTTGATTTGTATCGGAAGGTGAGGGGGATTGACAGCCAATAAGTGATGAAATCAACAGTGGAAGTAACAGGGCGGTTCGATAGTTTTTCATGTGTTTCCTTTGTTTTTATTAGGTATGTCCCATTTTTGAAAACAATCTAACAAAAAGTGTGCTTTATGTCCCGACTATCTCCGTAAGGCAAGGCTATATTAGGGACGGAGTTTGTATTAGGAGAATAGGCTCGTCATGAATATTGAGTTGATGCAGCAGCGAGCGGACCATGCCGTCGTATTATTGAAGGCGCTGGCCAATGAGAGGCGTTTATTTATTCTGTGCTATCTCCTGAGTGAGGGAGAGATGTGCGTTGGGGAAATGAACAAGAAACTGGGATTGAGTCAGTCGGCTTTGTCTCAGCATCTGGCTTGGTTGCGTAAAGACAATCTGGTGGCAACCCGCAAAGAAGCCCAGACAGTGTACTATTCGCTCAAGAGTGAAGAAGTGCGCGAAATCATCAAGCTGTTGAATAACATCTATTGTCATTGATGTTATTGAATTTCAGATATAAAAAAACCGGCAAATGCCGGTTTTTTTTATGCTTGTATCGAATTAAGCAGCCAGTGCTTTGATACGAGCGTTCAGACGAGCCTTATGACGGGCAGCCTTGTTCTTGTGGATCAGGCCTTTGGTTGCCATACGGTCAAGAATGGGTTGTGCAACAGCGAAAGCTTCAGTAGCCGCTTTGTGATCGCCAGCTTTGATAGCAGCGATAACTTTTTTCACGTAGGTACGCAACATAGAGCGACGGCTAGCGTTGTGTTGACGACGCTTTTCTGATTGAAGCGCGCGCTTCTTTGCAGTCTTGCTATTAGCCAAGGTGCAACTCCTAAAAACTGGATTTGATACTTTTAAAGGCCGAGGAGAATGCCCGGTTTTCGCCACTTTGTCAATGACAATGATTGAATATCCATCATAAAGATAAATTAATCCAACCTGATTTGGCTATCCTCAACCCAACTCGTGTAAGATGTGGCGCAATTCTACCAGCAATTGCTGGCATGTGACAGAGCTTAAGTGGAATTTTTGAGACTTGTCGCCGTTTATGGCGGCCTGAGTCTTCTGGGGGAATATTTGAGCAAAAAATTGGTACGGTCCGGCGCCATTGTCAGCGTCATGACCTTGATTTCCCGTGTGTTGGGATTAATACGGGATGTGGTAGTCGCCAACTTGATGGGCGCAGGCAGCAGTGCCGATGTGTTCTTTTTTGCCAATAAGATCCCTAACTTTTTGCGGCGATTGTTTGCTGAGGGTGCCTTTGCTCAGGCCTTTGTACCTGTATTGACTCAATATCAGGAGAAAGAGTCCAGCGAAGAAGTCAAAATCTTATTATCAAAGGTTGCCGGTACCTTGGGGTTATTGGTGACAATAGTGACCCTGATTGGGGTTCTGGCTTCGCCAATACTGACGGCTTTGTTCGGTGCCGGCTGGTTTATGGCCTGGGTTAATGGTGAGCCTGACGGCGCCAAGTTTGAACTGGCCTCGTTAATGTTGAAGATTACCTTTCCCTATCTATGGTTTATCACTTTCACCGCCTTGGCCGGCTCGATTCTCAATACCCGGGGCCGCTTTGCCGTTTCAGCTTTTACCCCGGTATTTCTCAATGTTGCCATTATCGCTGCAGCCCTGTGGTTGAGCCCCACCCTTGATAAGCCTGAAATAGGTTTGGCCTGGGGAGTATTCTTCGGCGGTGTGATTCAGTTTTTGTTTCAAATTCCTTTTCTGCTGCAGGAAAAAGCGTTGGTCAAGCCCTCATGGGGCTGGAATCATCCCGGGGTGGTCAAAATCCGTACTCTGATGATCCCGGCATTATTTGGGGTTTCTGTGTCGCAAATTAACCTGCTGCTGGACACTTTTATCGCCAGTTTTTTGGTCACAGGTTCCATCAGTTGGCTCTATTATTCTGACCGCTTGTTGGAGTTTCCGCTGGGGTTATTTGGTATCGCCATTGCCACAGTTATTTTGCCTGCCTTGTCCAAAAAACATGTCAATGCCGAGGGTGAGGGCTTTGGTCGCACCATGGATTGGGGGATTCGCGCCATTCTGCTGCTGGGTTTACCGGCCATGATGGGGCTGATTGTATTGGCTCAGCCCATGTTGATGGTGCTTTTTATGCGTGGCGCTTTTAGCATTAGTGACGTGGAAATGGCTTCCTATTCTCTGGTGGCCTACGGCACAGGTTTGTTGAGTTTTATGCTGATCAAGGTGCTGGCGCCCGGATATTATGCCCGTCAGGACACTAAGACACCTGTGCGTTATGGCATCATTGCTATGGTTAGCAACATGGGTTTCAATATTATTTTTGCGGTGCCATTTGGGTATGTAGGACTGGCGATCGCCACTTCGCTGTCTGCTTTACTTAACGCCGCCCTGTTATATCGAGGTTTGCACCTGGCTGGTGTATATAGAGTTAGTAGGCAAACTATTATCTTTTTTATCAAGACTTTATTGGCAACAGCGGCAATGGTTTGCCTGCTGATCTATTTTTCACCAGAGCAGGCTCAATGGCTTGAGTGGTCATTTATTGAGCGAGTTAGTCATCTGTTTTCCCTGATACTCGGCGGTGCTTTAGGGTACTTTATGGCACTGGTACTACTTGGGATCCGTCCGTGGCGGCTCAAAGCCCGGAACTGAGGGCTGATTCTGCTGCCGAGCTGTTATATAATCCGCCAATTTACGTTTGAGCAGTCATTGATTTCATGGAACTGATTCGCGGAATACACAATATATTGCCGGCCCATCGCGGTTGTGTGCTGACCATAGGTAACTTTGATG
The DNA here is from genome assembly GCF_047314525.1 of Shewanella sp. BJSY2023SW007. Taxonomy (NCBI): domain Bacteria; kingdom Pseudomonadati; phylum Pseudomonadota; class Gammaproteobacteria; order Alteromonadales; family Shewanellaceae; genus Shewanella; species Shewanella sp. BJSY2023SW007. Next base: position 14,715 of record NZ_JBKORL010000063.1, read on the forward strand.
GTGTACACAGGGGCCATGCCGAAGTGATAGCCAATCTGGTCAAGAAGGCGCGTCACTTTGGTTTGCCCGCCACCCTGATGACATTTGAGCCGCAACCGCAGGAACTGTTTCGCGGCCAGGATGCCCCTGCGCGCTTGAGCCTGCTTCGTGATAAGGTCAGGTTGCTTGCTGAACTGGGAATAGACAGACTTGTGTGTGTCAATTTCAATCAAAAGTTTGCCCAAATGCCGGCCAAGGAGTTTGTCGAAGAGCTGCTGGTGCGTAAACTTGGGGTCAAGTATCTGGTGGTTGGTGATGATTTCTGTTTTGGACGGGCGCGTCAGGGCAACTTTGAACTGCTTCGAACAGCCGGTGAACAACATGGTTTTGCGGTAGTCAGTACCCAAAGCTTTTTGGTTGGCGATCACCGGGTCAGTTCCACCATGGTCAGAGAAGCGCTGGCCAAGGGCAATCTTGATCAGGCCAGACGTTTATTGGGACATCCCTATACTCTCAGTGGTAAGGTGGCCCATGGCAAAAAGCTGGGCCGGACGCTGGGGTTCCCCACAGCTAATATTGCTATGAAGCGTAAAGTGGTTCCTGTTAGGGGCGTCTTTGCGGTCAGGCTCTGGTGGGACGGCAGTGAGCAATACGATGGTGTTGCCAATGTGGGTTTTCGCCCGACGGTTCAAGGACAAAACTGCCAGTTGGAAGTGCACCTGTTTGACTTTGACGGTGACCTCTACGGGCGTAAAGTAGAAGTGGAATTAGTGGCCAAGATCCGTGACGAGAAACCGTTCGAGTCCCTTGAGGCACTTAAGAAACAAATAATGAATGACGCTGATGAGGCTCGCGCCTTACTCAGCAATGAAGCAGGCTGAGCTCTCTTAGCTAAATTAATGGTATTAGGATCAATGAGCGACTATAAATCAACTTTGAATTTGCCGGAAACCGAGTTTCCGATGCGTGGTAATTTGGCAAATCGCGAGCCAGAGATGTTGAAACGCTGGACCGAGGAGAATCTGTACCAACAGATCCGTGATAGCCGTATTGGCCGCAAGCTTTTCGTTCTGCACGATGGCCCTCCATATGCGAATGGCGATATTCATATTGGTCACTCAGTTAACAAGATCCTCAAAGATATTATTATCAAATCCAAGACTTTGTCTGGCTTTGATGCGCCTTACGTTCCCGGTTGGGATTGTCATGGTCTGCCGATTGAACTCAAGGTAGAACAGAAAGTGGGTAAGCCAGGGCAGAAAATCTCTGCTGCCGAGTTTCGTGACGAGTGCCGTAAGTATGCCGCCAAACAGGTGGATGGTCAGCGTAATGACTTTATCCGTCTCGGTGTGCTCGGTGACTGGTTTAAACCTTACCTGACCATGGATTTCAGCACTGAGGCCAACATCATTCGCTCATTGGCCAAAGTGATTGATAACGGCCACCTGCACAAAGGGGTTAAGCCGGTGCATTGGTGTACCGACTGTGGTTCTGCCCTGGCCGAAGCCGAAGTGGAATATGAAGACAAGACTTCACCGGCTATAGACGTGGCCTTTACCGCTGCGGACAAGGCTAAGGTTCTGGCCGCTTTTGGTGTTGACGCCTACCAAGCCCAAGTCTCCATGGTTATCTGGACTACCACTCCCTGGACCTTGCCAGCCAACCGCGCGCTGTCTCTGAGCCCGGATTTGGACTATGTGCTGGTAGAGGTAGAGTCTGAAGACGGCGCCAAGCAAGCCGTTATTCTGGCTGAAGCCCTGGTGGAAAGCTGTATCGCCCGTTATGGAGTTAAGAGCCATCAGATCCTTGGTCGTGCCAAAGGTGCCGAGCTTGAGTTGATGCAGTTCCAGCACCCTTTCTATGATTTCAGTGTACCGGCGATTCTTGGCGATCACGTAACCACAGAATCAGGTACCGGTGTGGTACACACAGCACCTGGACACGGTCAGGACGACTTTGTGGTTGGCCAGCAGTATGGTCTGGAAGTGGCTAATCCTGTGGGTGATAACGGCGTTTACAAGGCGGATACCCCGCTGTTTGCCGGCAAACATGTGTTCAAGGCCAATGATGAAATTGTGGCGCTGCTGCAGGAAAAAGGTGCCTTGCTGCACCGCGAAGCTTATCGTCACAGCTACCCTCACTGCTGGCGCCACAAGACTCCTATTATCTTCCGTGCCACACCGCAGTGGTTTATCTCCATGGATAACAAAGGGCTGCGTACTCAAGCCATGGGTGAAATTGAGCAAACTCAGTGGATCCCTGATTGGGGACAGAGCCGGATTGAGAAGATGGTCGAGAACCGTCCTGACTGGTGTATCTCGCGTCAGCGTACCTGGGGCGTGCCTATCACTCTGTTTGTTCACAAGGAAACCGAAGAGCTGCATCCAGACAGCGTGGCTTTGATGGAGCGTGTTGCTCATCGCATTGAGCAGCAGGGCATTCAAGCCTGGTGGGATCTGGATGAGTCTGAGATCCTGGGTGAAGATGCGGCCCAATACCGCAAAGTGACCGACACTCTGGATGTTTGGTATGACTCAGGTTCTACCTTCTCATCAGTGGTTGCCGCCCGCCCTGAATTCCAGGGGCAGGGAATTGACCTTTATCTGGAAGGCTCGGATCAGCACCGTGGTTGGTTTATGTCATCACTGATGATTTCAACTGCCATGAACGGCAAGGCTCCTTACAAGCAGGTACTGACTCACGGCTTTACCGTGGATGGCAAGGGCCGCAAGATGTCCAAGTCTATCGGCAATGTGATTGCACCACAGCAGGTAACCAACAAACTGGGCGCCGATATTCTGCGTCTGTGGGTGGCTTCTACCGACTACAGCGGTGAAATGACGGTATCCGATGAGATCCTCAACCGTAGCGCCGATGCTTATCGCCGTATCCGTAACACAGCCCGCTTCCTGCTGGCCAACCTGAGCGGTTTTGAGCCAGAGACAGACATGATCGCCATCGAAGACATGGTGGCGCTGGATCGCTGGGTGGTGCGCCGCGCTGCCAAGCTGCAGGAAGAGTTGTTGGAAGCCTATGATGCTTACAACTTCCACATAGTGACCCAGAAGCTGATGCAATTCTGCTCGGTTGAATTGGGCAGCTTCTATCTGGATATCATCAAGGACAGACAGTATACCGCCAAGCGTGATGGTCACGCCCGTCGCAGTTGTCAGTCGGCTCTGTATCTGATTGCCGAAGCCATGGTGCGTTGGGTTGCCCCTATCCTCAGCTTCACTGCCGATGAAATCTGGCAGTTGCTGCCCGGTAAGCGTGACGCCTATGTGTTTACTCAGGAATGGTTCCAGGGCCTCAAGGCCGTACAGCTGGACTCAGATCTGAGTGATGAATACTGGGCTCAGTTGCTGCAGGTTCGTGATGAAGTCAACAAGGCGCTGGAGCAGGGCCGCCGCGATAAACTGATCGGCGGCGCGCTGGAAGCCGAGGTAACTCTGTTTGCCGATGCAGCGCTGACTGAAGCTTTGGCCAAACTGGGTGACGAGCTGCGCTTTGTGCTGCTGACCTCCAAGGCTGTGGTCAAGCCGCTTGCCGATGCACCTGCCGATGCCCGTGAAACTGAACTGGCATCACTTAAGCTCAGCGTCGCCAAGTCCGAAGCGGCCAAGTGTGACCGCTGCTGGCACCACAGAGAAGACGTTGGCCAGATCGCCGAGCATCCACTGCTGTGTGGCCGCTGTGTGACCAATATCGAAGGAGAAGGTGAACAACGCCTGTTCGCCTGAGGATAATAAACATGCCCGCAGACTGGAAACAAAGTGGCCTGCGCTGGTATTGGGTGGCTGTGTTGGCTTTTTTGGCTGACCAGCTGTCCAAACAGTGGGTATTGGGTAACTTCAAGCTGTATGAGTCGGTGCAGCTGTTGCCTTTTTTTAATCTGACCTATGTGCGCAACTACGGCGCAGCCTTCAGCTTCCTTAGTGATGCCGGTGGCTGGCAGCGTTGGTTGTTCACCGCCGTCGCCGTCGGCTTCAGTGTGTTGCTGACCGTTTGGCTTAGACGGCAATCGGCTGGATTGTGGCGCCTAAACCTGGCTTATACTCTGGTGATTGGCGGCGCGCTGGGAAATCTTGTCGATCGTCTGATGCATGGTTTTGTGGTGGATTTCCTCGATTTCTACTGGAAAACCAGCCACTACCCGGCATTCAATATCGCTGACTCGGCTATTTGTGTTGGCGCAGTCCTGATCATCTGGGATTCATTTTTCGGCGGTGACAAGGCCGCTTCCAAGCAGAATGAAGCCAAGGAGTAACGCAGATGTCTGATGTAAAATCCCTCTTGTGCCACCTGAATATCCTGCTGGAAGACGGTTCGACCGCCGACAGTACCAAAGCCTCCGGTAAACCTGCCAGGCTCAATATTGGCGACGGCAGTTTGAGCCCGGCGTTTGAAGCTGAGCTCCTTAAGCTGAAAACCGGCGACAATCACAGCTTTACCTTGGCTCCTGCCGATGCTTTCGGCGAGTCCAATCCCGATGCCATTCATCATCTGGATCGCAGCCGATTTCCGGCAGATATGACGCTGGAACCCGGTGTTATTGTCAGCTTTGCTGGCCCTGGCGGCAGTGAAATCCCCGGAATCGTGCGGGAGATAGCCGGTGATTCTGTCACAGTCGATCTTAACCATCCGCTGGCGGGCCATCAGGTGACCTTCGAACTGGAAGTATTGCAGGAGCTTTGATATGTCAGTAGCAAAATCTACCGGTCTTAACATATTGCTGGCCAACCCCAGAGGCTTCTGTGCCGGTGTTGACCGGGCTATCAGCATAGTGGAACGGGCGCTGGAACTCTTTTCCCCGCCTATCTATGTGCGCCATGAAGTAGTGCATAACCGTTATGTAGTTGAAGATCTCAAGCAGCGCGGGGCGATTTTTGTCGATGAACTGGATCAGGTGCCTGACAACAGCATAGTGATTTTCAGTGCCCATGGGGTGTCGCAGGCGGTGCGCAATGAGGCCAAGCGTCGTGGTCTTAAGGTGTTTGATGCCACTTGTCCTCTGGTCACCAAGGTGCATTTGCAGGTGACTCGTGCCAGCCGCAAGGGGATTGAGTGCATTCTTATCGGTCATGCCGGCCATCCCGAAGTGGAAGGCACCATGGGGCAGTACGATAACCCGGAGGGCGGTGTTTATCTTATTGAGTCTCCGGCCGACGTGGATGCATTGCAGGTGAAAGAGCCGGACAACCTTTGCTTTGTTACCCAAACCACGCTGTCGGTGGATGATACCCTGGATATTATTGCCGCGCTGCAGAAGCGATTCCCTTCGATTGAAGGGCCCAGGAAAGACGATATCTGTTATGCGACCCAAAACCGTCAGGATGCGGTACGTAAAATGGCCCAGGATGTGGACTTGCTGATAGTAGTAGGCTCCAAAAACAGCTCCAACTCCAACAGACTGCGGGAACTGGCGCTCAAGTCTGGCACTCAGGCCTATCTGGTCGATAATGCCGATGATGTCGAACGTGAGTGGTTTGATGGTGTCAGCAAGGTTGCGGTTACCGCCGGGGCTTCTGCTCCTGAGGTGTTGGTGCAGCAGGTTGTTGAGGCTATAGCCAAACTGGCGCCGAGCGTGGTGACCGAAGTGGAAGGGCGCAAGGAAGATACCGTATTTGCCGTACCAGTTGAGCTAAGGTAAGAAACCGCGAGTTTATCGCGCTTATTTAAGCGAACAGCATTTTAAAAAGAGGCTATCTAAGCCTCTTTTTTTTATGGAAAAAATACTTCTTATCAGGCTTGAATTTATTAGCGATACTTGTTACTGGCGATTTACATTCGACTCAACTATCATTAACAGGTATTATTGTTGCGTTTAGCTAACTATAAGATATTAAAGAACTAATAGGCTGAATTTATTGTCAAAAACATGGCGCTGTCTGGAGATTTGACACCTATGAAAAAACGCAGGGAGGGGTTCTCTCTGATTGAGGTTATGGTAGCGCTCGTCATTTTGGTGATAGGGCTTATCGGGATATTTAACTTACATATAGTAGCCAAGCGCGCCAGCTTTGAATCATTTCAACAGACTCAGGCGGCCTACTTTGCCAACGATATCCTCAATCGAATGAAGCTCAATAACAAGGTTTTGAGTAGTTATGAGGGCTCCTATGATGGAAGCGGAAGTGCCCCGGCAAAATCCTGTGATGTGGGCCTTGGCGCCACTGTGACCTGCACTACTGCCGAGACTTTGGCTTGGGATCTTTACCAATGGCAGGAGCTCTTTACCGGCGCTGCTGAAAAGGCAGATAGCCGGAATGTCGGCGGCCTCGATAGCGCCACTGCTTGTCTGACTGTCGATGGCAGTGATGTCACTATCGTGATGGCATGGCGAGGCATTCAGGAAACCGCCGGCACCGCCTATGAAGCGACTGACTGCGGCGATAGCCTGGGGAAGCGTCGGCGGGTTTTTATCCTCAAGACTGTGATTAACCAAGGTTAAGGCGATGAGAGTAACAAATTCAAAGCAGTCGGGCTTTTCTCTGGTTGAACTCATGGTGGGCATGGTTATCAGCCTGTTTTTGACGCTAGGTTTGTTTGCCATGTTCAGTATGTCTGCCACCAATGTTACTACCACAGGGCAGTTCAATCAGTTGCAGGAAAATGGCCGTATCGCGCTGGCTATCATGGTGCCGGATCTGAGCCAGGTAGGTTTCTTCGGAGATATGACGGGTACAGACTTTGTGCTGGATACCAACACTCGGGTCGATAATACAGTTGGGACAGATTGCTCCGGCGAGGGGCTCAACAACGCCACTCTGCCTAATGATAAACCTGCCCACTTCAGACGTCTTTGGGGCTATGAGGCCGGGGTGAGTACCGGCTCACTGAGCTGTGTCAGTTCAGCGATGACAGGGACAGATGTGATTCAGATTAAACGACTGGTAGGCCCTCCTGGAGCCACCAGTGGTTTTCGGGTAGCGACAACGGCCAGCCAGGCGGTGTTTTTTAGCGATACAGATCCCGGCCTTGAAAACCAAAGGGTGTGGGAATATCAACACCATGTCTACTTTATCAAAGACAATAACGGCGTGCCGGTTCTGACCCGTAAATCACTTTCTAAAAGTGGAATGGATGTGGACGAACCCTTGGTCGAAGGGATAGAGAATATGCGCATTCTCTATGGGTTTGATGAGGATGGTGATGACACAGCCGATAGCTTTATGCCGGTGCAGAGTGTGACGGATCTAATGTGGGATAACCAGCTGTTTCAGCGAATTGTGGCCTTGAGAGTCTTTTTACTGGTACGTTCAGTTGCAGAGGACAAGGCATATACAAATGAGAATACCTATCAAATAGGTGATAAAACAATTACATACCCAAGGCCTGACAAGAATGACAATGTAAAACCTGATCACTTCCGCCGTAAGGTGGTTTCGACCACTGTGGTACTTGAAAACCCGGTGTTGATAAGGAATTAAGTAGATGAAGATAAGGCAGCAGCGGGGAGTTGTACTTTTTTTTGCACTTATCCTCCTGATTATTTTGACCTTAATTGGTGTGGCACTGGCGGTTAACTCCAGTCAGTCGCTGCGCATGGCCGGCGCCGGTGCCGAGCGAGTGGAAGCCAAAGCCTTGGCCGATGGTGGGCTGCAGGCGGTATTGAACGCCAAGAGCCAGGCAGAATTGGCAACGATGACAGCGGTTGATGATGATAATAGTTTTTTGGGTGGTAGTCAGGTTTTGACACCTTTGCCATTGAAGAGTGATGGCACTGTGGACGCCAAGAATGTTGCCTGTCAACGGAGCAGAGCTGCCAGCGGTACAGATCTTATCAAGTGCCGGCGAGTTGAGGTTTCAAGCCAAGTGCAGTATGGGCGGGATAATCTTGGACAACTGACAGTTATCGAAGGGGTTGAGCAGGAAGTGCTTAACGGGAGCGGATCATGAAACTCAAAAAGTGTTTATGCGGTTTGTTGTTTGTGCTGGTTGGCTCTTCCGGGCAAGTCTCGGCAGATGATACAGACCTATACCTGATACCTCCTCCTAATCAAGGGCGAGCCAAGGTGTTGATTATCTTTGATAACTCAGCGTCCATGGATACTATAGAAACAGGAGTGCCAGGTGGGTACGATCCTGACGAAGAGTATCTTCCCGTAGGTTCTTCCCATTCCTATGATGAGCGGTTGATCTACTTTACCGTTGGCTCCGGAATGGATGAAAGCGCATTACCCGTACCGGACAGCCCCTCGGAGTCGCGCCGCTTCAATCAGCTTCTTAATGGTTGCGCTGTAGCCCAAGAAGCTCTGGATACTTATGGTCGTTTTACCGGTTATATCCGGGAGTTTGTGTTTTCCGGCAACGGCGCGGGTACTTGGCAACCTATTAAGGAAAACAGTGGTGCAGAAAGGAACAACCCGATTGATTGCTGGGAAGATATTGCAGGAGATAACGCAAGCAATAATGACGTGTATCCTAATGGCTACCCTCAAAATAGCGTTGGAAATAATAAAAATTATCAGCCATATGGTGGTACAGATGCTGCGGCGTTGGAAAATGCTGAAAAACTTGGCTTCAATCAAGGTGAGTTGGTAACTCTTTACACAGATAATTATCTACGTTGGTATACCCGCTATAAGAACGATTTACTGGATGATGTTCAGGATCTTAGCCGGTTGGATATTGCAAAAACTGCGATTTCCGGGGTGATTAGCTCTATGCCGTCGGTTGATTTCGGCCTGGCAGTATTTAATATGAATTATGATGTGGAAGGGCAGCGAGATGGCGGCCGAATCATTGCCGGTATTCGTAATCGCACCGCATCACAGAAAGACGTTTTGCTTAATACAATTGAAAATCTACCGGCTGAAACCAACACTCCACTTTGTGAAACTTTGTTTGAAGCCTATCAGTATTTCAGTGGTGGCCCCATTACTTTTGGTCATAGTGACTTTAAGTATGATGGGAATGGCATACATTACACTCCTAATCGACCCCCATACGATATAAATGTAGAGGATAATGGTAGTTACCTGTCTCCAATGAGTGTTTGTAGTGATATTGCTTATATCATCTATATTACCGATGGTGTGCCTACCTTGGATGCTTCGGCTAACGATAAGATTACTTCTCTTGTCAATGAGGCGAATGACGAGGGAAATTACTTTCCTTATACTTTCATAGGTAATAATGGCGAAGAAATCAGCTATCTGCCGGCGTTGGCCAGCTATATGGCGCATAACGATATACTGCCGGATACGGAAAAGTTTCAACGGGTGGTGACTCACACTATAGGCTTTGCGCTCGAGGAAGGTTCTGCCGCTGAGCCTTTGCTGGAAGAGACGGCCAGGAGAGGTAACGGCCATTATTATACCGCCAACAGTGTGGCCGATTTGCAGCAAGCCTTCAGTAATGTGCTTGACAGTATCACGGATGAAGGCCAAAGGTTTTCGGCGCCCGGGGTGGCCTTTAGTAATGCTGACCCAACTCGGACCCTGGACTCAGCTTATTATGCGCTGTTTCGTCCATCTCAAGGACCCAGATGGGTCGGCAATTTGAAAAAGTTAAAAGTTAATCCCTCAGGGGTTTTGATAGATGCCAATGGTGAAGCAGCCATTTCAAAAACAGGTGGTATTTCTGATTCGGCCTGTAGTCTATGGAGTAGCTGCTCTCCGGACCCTGATGGTAACGATGTACAGGAAGGCGGGGCGGCCAGAACCATAGTGCCTGATAGCCGTACTATCTACAGTAACATCAAGGTAGGTGGTGACCTGGCAATTTTGAGTAAGAACCAGGCTTCCAGCTATGCCGGTGGTGACATTGACTTGTTGGCCCATATGAACATGAGTGTGGCCGCCGGTACTGAAAGCGCTGAGCTTGAAAAAGCCTTTGAGTGGATCAAGGGGAAAAATGTCGATATAGATGAAAATGACGAGTTTACCTCTGACGATTATAATGGGGTTCGCGGCGATATCATGGGTGACCCCATGCACTCGCAACCACTAGCCATTGATTTTAGTAGCGGTGATAGCACCAATGTGCGCATTTTCGTTGGCACCAACCATGGTATGTTGCATGCCTTTAAAGATACAGGTAGCAGTGTTGAAGAGAGTTGGGCCTTTATGCCCTATGAGTTTCTCAGTAATGTGCAGGAGCTCAGGGATAACAGTTATGCCAATGGCCACAGTGTTTATGGCATAGATGGTTCGCCGGTTTCCTATTTGGAGCGCAATGAGTCGGGTGTTATTACCAAGGCCTGGCTATTCTTCGGTATGCGTCGGGGCGGGAGTGCTTACTATGGCTTCGATGTTACCGCACCGGATTCACCTATACTGATGTGGCGGATTGACAGCAGTAGCGCCGGTTTTGCAAACTTGGGACAAACTTGGTCGACACCTGTTGTGACTAAGGTGCCGGGTTTGGATACCCCTGTAGTGATTTTCGGTGGCGGTTACAATCTGGGCTATGACGCCAACACAGGCAGTAACTCAGATGGCCGCAATGTGTACCTGGTCAATGCCGAAACCGGGAAACTCGAGCATAGCTTTGGTGTTGATGGCAACACGGCTTTGACCGGCATAGAGCACAGTATTGCCGGTTCAATTGCCACCCTCGATAGCAACAGCGATGGCGCAACTGACAGGCTGTATGCCGCAGACCTTGGCGGTAATGTCTGGCGCATGGATATGCCCTCTGAAAATACAGCCAGTTGGAGTGGCTTTAAGTTTGCCTCTTTGGGAGGTGCGCTGGCTTCTTCTGATCGTCGTTTTTTCTATGAACCAGTGGTTGCTCAGACGGTATTTACCAATGTCACCCAGGTGACAGTGACAGATGCTGATGGTAATACCAGCACGACTACGGCCTATCAAAATGTACCTTACGATGCTGTGACTTTGGGCAGTGGTAACCGGGCCTCACCTTTGGACAGCGCCGTGGAGGATATGTTCTTTGTGCTACAGGATCGTCATGTGGTGACCAAGACTTTTGGCGGCTCCGGCGCGATTGTTCCTAGTCCCATTACCTTGACCAACCTCTATGACGTGACATCGGCGGCTCCGAGCAGCGACAGTGAGAATATTGAATTTGGTACCAAGCTGGGTTGGTTCCGTAATTTCTCCATTGCCGGGGAAAAGAGCCTGTCGCCTTCGGCCATTATTAAGGGTGACGTTTATTTCACCTCCTTTGTACCCGCGCAAACAACACCGGAAACAGCAGACAGTTGTCTTATCTCCTCGACTGGGCGTTTATACCGCTATGACCTGCATAAAGGTGGGCGTTACAATTATGAGTTTTTGGAAGTGTGTGAAGATTGTATTCCTCAGCCGCCCAAAATTATTACCCCGCCCAAAGATCCTGATGATCCGGATAATCCGGACAATCCAGATGCTGCCTTGATTATTGGTCGCGGTGAGTGTGATGAAACCGGTGAAAACTGTTCAGGTACAGTGGCATTGGAGACGGGTCTGACTACCAACAAGATTTATTACCATGTAAATGAGTAGGATAAGAGATGAAAAGACCAGCGGGTTTTACCCTGATAGAAGTCATGATCACTGTGGTCATTATCGGCATACTGGCGTCTATCGCTTATCCATCTTATGTGCAGTACATTGCCAAGAGTACTCGCTCCGAGGCTCATGCGGCCTTGATGCGACTGGCCAATCTGCAGGAGCAATACTATTTGGATAATCGCACTTATGCCACGGATATGACCAAACTGGGGCTCAATGCCAGTCCCTTTATTACTGAGAATGGTCATTACAGTATCGCGTCAACCGGCACAGCGGATTTCACCCTGACCGCAACGGCACAAGGAGCGCAGGCCAGCCGCGACAGTAAGTGTAAAACGCTGACCTTGACCGATGCCGGGATTAAAAGTGGTGCTTCAACGGAGTGTTGGAAATGATGAGATCAATTAAATATGGTTTGCTCCTGCTGCTGCCCGGTATGCTATTTACAGCCCAAGCCGCCGATCGGCAGGATGTTAAGTGTCACTTGATTACCAGTAAGGGAGAGCAAATCGCCTTTTATCGCTGGGACTTGGACAAGCAGCAGCTATTTATGGCACGTTTGAGCGGTAAGTCGTTAAAGGATGCCCGCGGTAAGCGTTACTTTATCAGGGAAGCCAGAGAGTGTGTGTTGCTCAAGGAAGCATTCAGCTCTGAGAAGGCCCGTAAGTTGGATGAGATGACTCTAAGATAACTTTCCCTAAGTCATGACACTTGAGCTTGTTCGGGTTAACAGCAATAGGCTCGTAATAGATCCTTCCAGGTCACTATACCGACAATTTCGCCGTCTTCCAGTACCGGCAGTGAACCTATATCTTTCTCCAATAAGAGCCTGGAAGCCTGCGCCAGGCCTACGTGGGGCGCAACGGTTACAGGGTTACGGCTCATTACTTGGTGTGCCCGCTTATTGAGGGTTTCCAGATCTCTGCTGCTGGCGGTATCGCTGCCAAGGTTGGGGCTTAAGGCTCGCAGCAGATCGCGCTCGGACAGGACGCCTTCCAGCTTGCCTTCATCATTCACTACCAGTAAGTGATGAAAGCCTGCATGATGAAATATCTCTTTGGCCACACTCAGGCGATCGTCCATTTCCACTGTGACAACCCGGGTGATCATGATATCGGCGATGCAGAGCTGCATAGGGATCCTCCATAACCTTTTCTTTGTTATATCAGAGCCCTGTCAATAATGCTAACTCAGAGCATTTTCATCTTGCTGATTGAGCTCCTGCAGATGGCAATCGATATAGCGGCTGCGTTTTTTGAACTTGAGTTTGTCCAAGTCTACCAGCACCAAGCCATCGATACAGTCGGCAAAGTCGGCATCCACTCCAAAGGCGAGGAAGCGCACCCCATCAGGCTGACAAAGTTCGCCGTATTGCTTGTAGAGAGTAGGCACAGCGGCTCCCATACTGGCAAGGGTCTGCTTGAGCTGTTTAAACGCGTCTTGATAACCTGAATCGATATAGAGTTTGTCCAGCTCAGTCTGGCGCTCAGGTGACAGACCAAAAGGCGCGAAAGACTGTGCCAGTTGTGTTTTACAGGGAAACTGCTGCAGGTAGAAGTGTACTAACATCTCCTTGGCTGGTGCCGGCAGTTGGTTGCTTATGGTCACCGGCCCGAACAGATAGCGGTAGCCGGGATGACGAGCCAGAAAGGCACCTATGCCGTACCAGAGGTAATCGAGACTGCGCTTTCCCCAATATTTAGGCTGTACAAAGCTGCGGCCGAGTTCCAGGCCCTTGGCGAAATAGGGCGCAAATTCTGTTTGATAGTGAAACAGTGACTCACTGTAGAGGCTTTCTCCGGCGCTGTGCAAGTTCGCAACTTCGGCAAAGCGGTAGGCGCCGACTATTTCCAGCTCCTTGGGATCCCAGAGTACCAGGTGCAGATAACTGGAGTCGTACTTGTCTATGTCTCTGCGTTTTCCCGTACCTTCACCCACGGCGCGAAAAGCCAGTTCCCGCAACCGACCTATTTCCCGCATCACAGGGCTGCAGCCCTGATGGCGGTAGAGGAAAATCTGCTTGTCATCCTGAGTTTGGCCAAGCTGCTCGCACTGCAATAAAGCCTGTTGCAATTCACGACGTTTTTCCGGATGGGCGATGGCGCTTTGGGTGTTGAACAGTGGGCTGCGGTTCTTGCCGATGCGATAGAGGTGGTTCTTCAGCAGACTGACCCGGGTTTTGAGCGGGAAGTCACTGCCGCTGACCGCTTCGGCCGGGATAAGCTCGCCGATACGCACCGGCAAAGTGTTACTGGCTTGTTTAAACATCTCCTTGACCAATAGCAGAGTCGCCAAAGGTTTATATAACATGGAAGCGCCGTAAAAGGTGGCCGAGTTCTTGGCATCGACATACATGGGCAGCAGCGGCGCATTGCAGCTGATAGCCATCTTCAGGAAGCCGGTCTGCCACTGGGTATCGCGAATGCCGTTTGGTCTGAGCCGGGAAACCTCACCCGATGGAAAAATGAGCAAGGCGCCTTCACTGCGCAAATGTTGATGGATCTTCTCCAGGTGTTGTCTGGGGGTTCCGCCAGTCATATTGCGAACCGGCAGCAGGATGTTGTGCAGTGGCGTCAGTGTCATCAGCAGCTCGTTGGCAACCACTTTAATATCAGGCCTGACTTCGCTGATAAGTTTTATCAGCACCAGAGCATCCAGCGAACCTATCGGATGATTGGCGAAGATAACGACCCGGCCCTGATGGGGAATGTTTTCCACCTCACTGTCCGGCACCGTATAGCTGACGGCAAAGCTTTCCAGCACTTGTTCAACAAAATCCACGCCCTTGAGAAAACTGAATTGGCCAGCGATATCATTGCACTCCCGCTCATTGAGCAGATAACGCAGTAAGGCCTTGGTTGGCTTGGCGAGCCAAGGCTTGCTGTTGATGTTGGGCAGATTGGATTCCACGACTTTATCGACGGTAAACATCATAATGGGGTACCTGATTTAAGCAGCTTGTTGTTCTTGTCCCTGCCAGGCGAAGCGTTTCAGTACTTCGGTCCGGCCCAGTTGTTCATTCCAGCGCTCGAGTTGCAGTTCGCCCTCGAGGGTTTCAGTCAATAGGGTGCAGTTCTCTACCCAGTCACCATCATTGGCATAGATAAAGCCGCTCATTTCCGTGAGCTCAGGCTGGTGAATATGACCACAGATGATGCCGTCCACCTTCTGTTTGCGACCATAGCGCACCACGGCTTCGCGAAAACTGTTGATGGCTTGTTGAGCCTTGCCGACTCTTTGCTTGATAAAGCCGGCCAAAGACCAATAGGGATAACCGAGACGGCGGCGAACCTTGTGCAGATGGCGGTTAAGAAACATCAAGACATCGTAGAGGTGATCGCCGAGACGGGCGGTGATACGGCCGATACAGACTTCGGAGTCAAACTGATCGCCATGCAGCATTAGCAGGGTTTTGCCGCTCAGGGTTTGATGTCGGTACTCTTTGCTGATAATGACATCGGCGAGTTGCAGCTGGTGGTAGTCCTTAAACAGCTCGTCATGGTTGCCGGGCAGATACACCAGTTTGATGCCGCTCTGCGCCATCTGCAGCAGTTTTTGCAGCAGTTGGTTGTGACTCTCGGGCCAGAATACCCGGCGTTTGAGGGCCCAGATGTCGACTATGTCCCCCACCAGATACAGCACCTTGGGTTGAACGCTGTTTAGGAAATGCAACAGGTATTCGGCCTTGCAGTCAATGCTGCCCAGGTGAATATCCGAGAGCCAGAGGGCGTTGAGCTTGGTGACAGACTCGGCTACGCGGCGGGAGTATGGGTGAAATGTCGATGGTTTGTTGACCAATGACTTGCTGCCTTTCATCGCGGCTCCTGGATAAAACCAGTGAAACGGGTTTGACTGTGAAAGACTCTAAGCCAGCTATTTGACCTTGAAGTGACGTCTTGATGACCTTATTGTGACGCCCTGGAACTTGCCTCGATATCATAGGGCAATATGATGCGAAACTCGCTGCCATGCCCCGGCGCACTGATCAGACGGATCTCGCCGCCAAGCACTTGAGTCACCAGGTTATAAACTATGTTCATTCCCAGGCCACTGCCGCCTTGACCACGTTTGGTGGTAAAAAAGGGAACAAAAATATTCTGTTGTACCTCGGTATTCATGCCGCAGCCATCGTCACGATAGACAAGCTCTATACCACAATCGCTACGGTTGACATCAAGCGACATCTGTCCCTCGCTTCCTTCTGGAAAGGCGTGTACCAGCGAATTGGTAAACAGGTTGCTGATAATTTGGTAAAAGACGCCCGGAGTGGCGTAGAGGGTGATATCGGCCGGACATTGATAGCTGTACTTGTGCGGTGAGCGGTGCAGCATGGGGTTGAGCGACAGGAAAATCTCATCCAGATAGTGCCCCAGGTTAAATTCCCGCAGTTCTTCATGGGACTGATCGACGGAGAGTTGTTTGAAGCTGCGGATCAGCTTGGCGGCGCGCTCCAGGTTGGTCAGCATCAGACGGCTGCAGTCGACCACTTCATTCTGGTACTGTTCGAAATCCTGCTGATCGACATCCTCGGCGTAAAAGCGTTTGTTGAAGGCTTTAACATTCTCCGCCAGATGCGAAGCCGCGGTGACACAGATACCTATGGGAGTGTTGACTTCATGGGTGATGCTGGCAACCAGACCACCCAGAGTGGCCATTTTCTCCTTATCCAGCAGTTCAGACTGCGCCAGTTGTAACGCTTCCAGGGTGTGGTTCAGTTCATCATTGCTCTGTTGCAGCGCTTCAGTGCGCTGTTTAACCCTCAGCTCCAACTCCTGATTGAAGCGGCGCAGTGCCGATTCGGTTTCTTTCAGTTTCTGAATATCCTTGATGGTTCCTGTAATCCTTAAAGGGCGCCCCTTTTGATCCCTGGTCATGACCCGGCCACGATTGAGTACCCAAAGCCAGCGCTCATCACGGGTTTTGCCGCGATAGCTGAGTTCAAATTCTTGCCGGCCTTTATGAAGGCAGGCATCAATCTCGGGCCAGATGAGCGGCAAGTCCTCTGGATGGACACAGCGCTCCAACGTATCTTTCAGGTGGGTTTCGGGCTCGGGATACCAGAGAAAGGCGTTATTACGCTTGGCCTGCTGCGTTCGCAGATCCCAATCCCAAAACTCATCGCCACTGCCGATAAGTGCCAGTTGCAGCTTTTGCTCGCTGCTCGCCACTTGTTGCAGCAGCTTTTGTTGCTCAATAAACTTCTGCCACCTGTTATAGGCAAAGCCAAATATCAGGCTCAGCAGCAATAAGCTGTAAATAGTATAAGCCCAAGGGCTTTGCCAGGGCCTGGGGGTTATGCTCAGCTGCAGGCTCTGCGCCGGGCTGGTATTGCCGTCAACATCCACGGCTCTGACCATAAAGCGATAGTCACCGGGTTTGAGCGTCGGGAAGAAGGCGGTTCTGGCCCCCTGGGTATTGAGCCACTCCTGCTGCAAGCCTTCGAGCTTGTATTGATACTCAAGATGCCTGGCGTGATGCAGGTTCGGGCTGTGGAATTTGAGACTCAGCGGCAAGGCATCAACCCCCAGAACCAGTTTCTGTCGGCTCCAGGGTTTTGGTGCGTGCTCTTGTGTCTGCCCCAGCGCCTGCAGTTCATCTATGATCGGCTGCTCAGGTGGTTTCCTTGCGGTTATAGCGGAGGGGTGAATATGGTTGAGGCCTTTTACACCGCCGAGAAACAGACTACCGTCCCTATCGAGAAACCCGGCGCCAAAGTTGAACTCGTTGGCTTGCAAGCCATCTTCATAAGCAAAATTCCGGCTTGTGCCTGCTGCGGGATCCAACCATGACAGACCGCTGGCGCTGCCAATCCAAAGTTTGTTGTCGGCATCATGTTGCATCAGGTAGGCGACATCGCCTATCAGGCCGTGTTGGCGGTCAAACATTTGATACTGCCCGCTATGTGGGGTGAATGAAAATACGCCGTCGCTGGACGCTATCCATAACTGTCCATCCGGGTGTTGATAGATGGAAAACAGGTGCTTGCTGGGTAGAGGAATTTCAGTATCTGTGGACCAATGAGATACACTGCCATCCGGCTTGAGCCTGAATAGGCCTTCACCGTAACTGGTGATCCAGATATTGCCGCCGTCATCCTCCAGTATCGAGGTGGTTTCTGTTTTGGGCAGCGGCGTGGCATCCGGCGCGGCAAAGCCTTTTTCGATACCAAGATAACGGCTGACTCCGGCTTCTTTGGTGGCTATCCAGGCGATGCCACTTTGATCAAAGGTTAAACTGTAGAGGGTGTTGGCCGGTAGTGAGCCAGGTTCATTGGCCTGATGGCGATAGTGCAGATAGCTGTCGCGCTCGGCATTGAAGATCAGTAAGCCTTCGCCCCGGGTGCCAATCCACAGCCGGCCCTGACTGTCTTCTTTGATAAAACCGATAAAGGCCTTATCCAGCAGTTGGCTTGCCAGCGGCGAGGGTTTGAAGCCTTGAATTTTGCCCGAGTCAGACTCCAGTGCCTGATAAAGGCCGCTGGCGGTGCCGACCCAGAGTTGCCCCAGATGATCGCGAAAAATCGCTCTGACATCGCCATTACCCAGGTTGTGGCTTTCGAAACTGTTGGGGAGCAGTTTTCCCATGGCTTCCTGATTGAGATCCAGCTTACCGAGACCGGCTCCCTTGGTTGCTATCCAAAGTTGGTTGCTGTCATCCAGATGCAGCGTCTGAATGGTCTTGCCATCGCTGTTTGGTTGCCAAAGAAGCTCCCGGGTTTGAGGTGTAAACCGCACTAGACCGAATTTATCCACCGCCAACCAGAGCCGTTGCTGTGGATCCAAAACCATATGTCGAATGCCGGCATCGCCAAGTTGGTTGATGGAGTAAGGTACAACTTCGGTTCCCAAAGACCAGTGCCAGAGTGCTCCTTTGCCCGCGAGCCATAAACTGCCGTCTTTGGCCTGTATCAGAGACTCGACTTGAGCAAGTGCTGGCAATATTGTCATCTGTTGCCATGACTTGCTGTCATCCAGCTGCCAGAGCGAGTCTCCTGCAAGATACAAGTCGCCGGAAGGCGTTGCATAAAACCTCAGTTGTGAAACGGCATTGGTCTGAAGCTGCTGGCTACCCAGGCGTTGGCGGCGTTTGGGGTCGTAGCGCCAAACCTTGGCATCATCCATCAGCAGCCAGAGCATGCCTTGCTTGTCTTCTGCCAGCTCGCGGATCCCGGTCAGCGGCAGATCGGCTTCGGCACCCAATATTTCAAAGCGACCACTGTCCGGATGATAAAGATTCAAGCCATCACTCAAGGTCAGCAACCACAGCTCATCTTGGCTTGAAAACAGCAACCTTTCAATGTGATTGCCACTGGGACCGTAGGGGGCGTCTTGCTTACTGTAGAGCCTGAAGTGTTCACCATCGAAACGGTTCAATCCGGCTTGAGTGGCTATCCAAAGATGACCGCGATCATCTGTGGCGAGGTCATTGACAGTATTCATCGACAAGCCGTCTTCGGCCTGAAATTGCTCAAGGACGGGGCGATAGCCCAATGACGGCGTCAGGCTATCGAGACACCAAAGTGCCGTAAAAAGGAGTAGAAGCGCAGAGATTTTCACCGAAAAGCCTCAAAAACGAACTTTTTTCAGTGTAGATGCTGGTGGCTCAAATGCGAATTTTGTCAGCACATTCTAGTGCTTATAAATAAAACGGCCGCATGTAGCGGCCGTTGTCGGGAGGTTAGGTTACATTGTCCCTAGAACAGCAGATGTGCCATTCCGGCAATTACCGGCAGGGTGACCAGGGTACGCAGCAGGAAGACTGCGAACAGCTCCCAAATTTTCACCGGTATCTTGCTGCCGATAAGCAAGGCGCCTACTTCACTCATGTAGATCAATTGGGTGACCGACAGCGCCGCAATCACAAAACGTGTCATGTCGGCTTCTATGCTGGTGGCCAGAATTGAGGGGATAAACATATCGGCAAAGCCAACGACTATGGTCTTGGAGGCCTGGGTGGCTTCGGGAATTTGCATCAATTCCAACAGCGGAATAAAAGGCATGCCGAGATAGTCAAATACCGGGGTGTATTCGGCGATGACCAAAGCTATGGTGCCTATAGCCATTACGACAGGGAGCACCCCGAAGATCATATCGATGACATTCTTTATCCCTTCGGAGAGCACCTTGAATATACCGCCGGTATTGGCTGCCTTGGTGAGCGCCAGATCCAGCCCCCAGGACAGGGAGTTATGGCCTTCGGGCAGCGACTCATCATCTATCTGCCTGGGGCTGCCATCAACATAGACATCTTTCTTGCGTGACAGCGGCGGCAACTTGGGTACAACTATGGCGGCAACAATACCGGCCAGGCAGACGGTCAGGTAAAAGGGCACAAACATCGCCTGCAGTTTTACTTGAGTGAGCACCACAAGGGTAAAGGTGATGGAGACTGCCGAGAAGGTAGTGCCGATAACCGCCGCTTCACGTTGGGTGTAGAAGCGGTTTTCATACTGCTTACTGGTTAGCAGAATACCGACACTGCCATCCCCGAGCCAAGAGGCCATGCAGTCGATGGCGCTGCGTCCCGGCAGGTTGAACACCGGCCGCATCAATTTGGTCAGCAAGGTACCGAAGAGTTCCAGCAGGCCAAAGTTGAGCAATAAAGGCAGGAACATACCGGCAAAAAAGAACACACAGAAGAGCAGCGGCAGCAGGTCATTCATCACCAAGGCGCCGGTGGAATCCGCTCTGAGCATCTCTGGGCCAACCTGGAAGAAGGTCAGGCAGATAAATATAGCTCCCAACACTCTGACCAAGAGCCAGGCAGGGCTGATATTCAACAGGGAATTGAGAAACTTGCTGTGGCGAACGAAGCCGGGACGAAGGAGTTTTACCAACACACTGGCCGTGGCCATAAATACCACTATGGCGCAAATTATGCCGGTCAAATAATCATTGAGCAAACTTTTGAGTTCACCGGCCAACACAGCTACAGGGATCGTCAGTTCGTTGTTATAACTGATAGGTGTCATAAAGAGTAAGACACCGAGCAGAGATGGCACCAGGAAGGTGAGTATGGTTGCTATGTTGCGGGGTTGTTTTTCGCTTGCCACGTTTGTTACACCCTGAATTTACACTAATGAATGAGTAAAAAATTACTCGCCAGGGGCAATATTGGCTTTGGATGCATTTTCATTCAGCCAGCCCCAGAATTTAAGGGGGCAAGATTACCCCCTTAATGCGGCTATGTAAATTCATTCGCTGTCAGTTCTGTCTCTTTGATCACAACAGCATAGTTATTAGCAGTCTTTGCGTAATTATTGTTTGAGCAGTTCCTAATGAAAAAGTCTTCAAAAATAAATAGTTAAATAATTGTTGCTCAAGCCGGATCCGGGCTTGAGCGTTAACCGAAGGTTTGTCTCAGATTTAGTGACCTGTCGGCACTGGCCTTTAATTGCAATACGGCTTGCTCTACTTGACCTAGGGCAGAAACGTTGTCATTGGTGGCGCCATGAATCATCTGGATGCCGTTTGCTATTTCCTGTACCACTTGCCCCTGCTGGGTGGCTGCCACGGCATTTTGTCTGGCGAGATCGTGTATTTCACTCATTCCCTGGTTAACTGTGTTGATGGACTCAACTGCCGATAATGCTTCGGTTGCACATTTCTGTGCTTGCTGTCTACTGGCTTCCATCTCAGTGGCCCACTTGGTCAGCATGTTGAACATAGTCTCTATGCTGGCTGAAATGCTTTTGGTGGACTCTTGGGTGCGAGCCGACAAGGCTCTGACCTCGTCGGCGACCACGGCAAAGCCGCGTCCTTGCTCACCGGCTCTGGCTGCTTCTATGGCCGCATTGAGGGCCAGTAGATTGGTTTGATCGGCAATGGCATCGATTTCCGACATGGCATTGGCAACCTGCTGAGCTTCATCGTTCAGATGCTTGGCATTGGAAGCCGCTCTGGCTACATCATCGGCCAGGTGGAGAATATGTTCGCTGTTCTGATGCATCACATCTCGGCTTTGGCGGCAGAGACCATAAGCCTCATCTATACGGCCAGAAGTTGCTCGGGTATTGTCGGCTACCTCGCTGATAGTAGCGTGCAACTCTTCAATGGCGCTGGCAATTTGATGCATCTGTTGCTGCTCCAGATCCATACCGACTCTGGCCTGCTCGGTGGCCACCACTAATTGAGCGGCAATATCATTGGTTTTAAGCGCCTGATCCTGAGTCCGGCCCAATACGCCTTGAAGCATGGCAGCTTTACGTTGTAACTGGAATTCGAGCACAGATGAGGTATCGTGCCCGGCATAGATGAAGCGACTGACAGAGTCGTACTCTTGCTTGAGTGTTATCAGTCGGGCGGGAATACGAAAGGCTTCGTCATAGAAGATTGCCAGATTGAGCGCCATCAGTATGGCTCCGGCCAACATCACGCCCCAACCCCAAATATAACCACAGAGCAGCAGACCTGCCCCGGCCATCAGTGCTGAAAGTAAGCGTTTTTGTGTCAGCGTCAGTGGATCTTTAACTACTTTCCCTTGGTTCAGGCGGCGGTAAACTTTGATGGCCCGCTTAACAGTCTCTTGGCTTGGCTTAACTCTGACGGATTGATAACCAATGATTTTTCCCTGCTCAAAGATAGGAGACACGAAAGCATCGACCCAATAAAAGCCACCGTCTTTACAACGATTTTTGACCAACCCTCGCCAGGATTGGCCAGCCTTGAGGCATTGCCACATTTCGGTAAAGGCCAACTTGGGCATATCGGGATGGCGAACCAGGTTGTGACTGTGGCCCAATAACTCGGCTTCAGAGAAACCCGATATCTTGGCAAAGGCAGGATTGACGTAAGTGATAACGCCGCGAAGATCTGTAGTAGAGATGAGTTCGTCGGTGGATTGCAGACAGACTTCCCTGTCTGTAGTGGTGGAATTCCTTCTGGACATCTTTATTCCGGCTCAGAGTTAGTGGCCCTATGTCGATCCGGGCCTTATTATTACTTTAAGTGTGATAAGCATAACATTTTTGTGGTTATTGGAGTGAGTGCTTTTTTGACAAATATTCTAGAAACCAGTATTTGCATATCATTGATATGAATACTAATTGTAAAATTCGGCGGTCAGAGTTTTGGCCGGGATAAAACGCTATAAACAGACAGACTATCGGCTGGCTACAGTGAAATCTGCTGCCGCTTTTTTTGCCCTTGGATAAGTCATAACAATTTACGTGGTTGTCATCATCTTGACGATTAGAATCAATATCATCAGTTAGTTACTGAATATGCCAGAGCATCAACGAACCTGAATCTATACTCTGACGCCAAAATGCAATAATTCGACCGGGAGCGACTTTTGTTGTTTAAACTCGGGTAAATAAGCGATCAGTAACGCAAAAAGACCTTGCCCGGACTTTAAAAAAAATCTGGAGCATGTAAGTTAGACTGCAGAAACCTAATCCGGGGCAAACACTGGCATGTTAAGAAGACAGAGACTGGCAAGAATGGCGTTGAGCTTTGGTTTGCTGGGACTCTTTGGACTGCTGCTGGGCCTGGGGTTGGTTGTCTGGGGCTATCATAGTAGCGATGGGCGGGACTTCAGTTTACTCAATCACAGTTTGAGTGAATTGGGCAGTTATGGTCATTCATCTTTGGCTGTGGTTCTCAATGGTGGCCTGTTCTTCGGCAGCTTGAGTTTGGTACTCTGCTGGTTGTTTACCCTGCAGCTATCTCGCCAATTGAGTGGTCATCTTCTATATCTCAGTTTGACTCTGACTTGCATGGCGCTCGCCGGGGTGGGCTTATTCCCGGTCAATGTCTATCACCTCCACACTATGATGCTGAAGTGGTTTTTCATCTTTGGCAGTATCAGCGTAGGTTGTTATTTAATTTATCTAGTGCAACGTCCCTTTGTCGCAGCAACCTTATGGACTTTGATCCCGGCGCTTATCAGCGGCATCAGTTTGGGGGCTTTTCTGATTTTGCCATATCTGGAGCTTGGTATTACCGAGGGGGACAATCCTTTTTACTATGAGTTGGTACTGCAATTACCGCGGCCCGATTTTTGGTTACCGGCGGTGCTCGTATGGCTGGGACTCGGTAGTTTTATGCTCTGGGTTCTGTGTTTGCTGCTGTGTACAAAAGAGGCTCCCGATGAACAGGAGCCTATTGAAAGTCCATATTAAAGGCTGGAAAGTCCAAAGTACCGGCTTGCTTAAGACCTAACGTCTATAGTCCATGCCTGGCGCGTCGTGCCAGTATCCATTACAGGCTTCTTTGCCTATTTCAGGGTCGACTTCACTCCCTGCATCTTGCCGTAAAGATTCCGCCAGAGCGATAGAATCATGGCCATCCGGTGATACCCTGAACCAGTCAACGCCCAAACGTTCCATTTCTGGAATATCCCGTCTGAGATCGCAGCGGCCTGCCGACTGAGTCTGGATACCATTGAGTCGCAATAGCGGCTGTTGCTCCTGGGTTTGGGCGACCAGGCCTTTGGGGTGCTGGATGCATATTGTCTGACAGTCATCTTTGGCTAGTCCCTGATGGCGGGCGGTGAAGCAGCGAGCCGAGTGGGCCAAGGGCAGATAACCATAGCCCAATAACTCGACTTCAAAGCTTGGTGTCGGAGTGATGACTTTCTGTAGCCAAGTCTTCGACAGTTCAATGGGCATCACAAAGCGCCGCATACCCCATTGATGCAGCTTGTCCAGGCTGGCCCTATTGTAGTTATTGATACTGGCGCCACAGACAAAGGGCAGTCCCTGCTCTCGCGCCATACCTACTGCAGCCATATCGTTGGCTTCAACAATAAACTCGCCATTATCGAGTTGTTTTTTAAGCTCTTTAAGCTCTGATTGTGCTTCTATCAAGGCCAGGGTAGAAAGTACAACCTGTTTACCGGCATCTTTGAGTTCATGGGCCAGGGCCAGATAATCGGCAAACTTCATCTGCCTGCGGCGGCTGCAAACGGCTTCTCCCAGATAAACCAGTGGAATAGTGCTGTCTGCAACTTCACGGTAGAAGGCCTGTACCTGTGTTTTGGGCCAGCAATAAAGCAGCGGGCCAAGAGAAATATTCATAGAAAACTTCCTATTGCCAGCTGCGCTCGTAGGCACCCAGCGTAGTGGTTTGTCCCTCGGAAACTTTGGCCAGCGCGGCATGCCATTCTGGTTTGGATTGGAACCGCTCAGGTGCATTTTGATAGGTGTCCAGAGCCTGACGCCAAACCCGGGTAACCTGTTCTACATAGGCGGGACTGCGCTGGCGGCCTTCAATTTTGAGCGACACTATGCCAGCCTGAGCCAGGTCTGGTAACAAGTCCAGGGTATTGAGGCTGGTGGGGGACTCCAGCAGGAACCCTGGTTGGCTGTCTTCTTCGGTCAAATAACGTCCCTTGCACACAACCGGGTAACCCATCTGTTCATTCAGTCCCGAGCTGTCAATCAAGACTTCGTTGAGGCGGGTCTGGCGACAGCCTTGATTTTCCTGCCAGCGCACATGTTTTGCCGGTGAGCAGGAGCCACCTGAATTGGGCGATTCCCCGGTCACATAGGAAGACAACTGACAGCGGCCTTCGGCCATGATACATAGACTGCCGAAGGCGAACACTTCCAGATCAACCGGACTGGCTTTGGCGAGATCCTTGACTTGCTTGATGGAAAGCACTCTGGGGAGTACGGCGCGCTCAATGTTGAATTCACGCTTATAGAGTGACAAGGCGCCGATATTAGTGGCGCTGGCTTGTACCGATAAATGCAATGGCAGGTGAGGGTAGTGGCTATGGGCATAATCCAGCAGCGACAGATCGGCCATGATCAGCCCATCAATATCAGTGTTGGCAGCCAGATCGACGGCTTGATACCAACGTTTCTCTTCACCCGGTTGCGGAAAGGTATTAATGGTCAGATACAGTTTGCGCCCTTGTGACTTTACCTCTTTGGCTGCCTGTTGCAGCTTGGTCGGTGTGAAGTTCAACCCGGCAAATGAGCGGGCGTTGGTGTCGTCTTTCAGCCCCAGATAGAGGGCATCGGCGCCGGCGTTGAGAGCGGCCTTGAGTGAAGCCAAGTTCCCGGCCGGACACAGGAGTTCCATGTTAATTTTCTCCCTAATTACAAACAAAGCCGCAGTTTATCGACCTTTGGATCTCATAGAGTTGATATAAAACAGGTTTATGATCATAAAACTTGGTTAGACTGCCGGAGTTTAGGCTTTTTTATCAGGAGTAACTCAAGATGCGCACGGCTTTAGCCGCCAAGGCGGCGCGCGATATTCTCACCCTGGCTCCCAAGTTGGCCGGGAAACCGCTGACTTTGGTTCCTTTCACTATCAAAGCGAGTGTACTGCAACAGTTATTGGCGGTATTGCTCAGCGAACAGGTTCAGGATGGCGAGTTGGATTTTCTTGAAGGGCAATGGGTTGGCGTTCGGGTCGAGGATATGGAATTGGCATTTGAAGTCAGTTTTGAGCAAGGTTTCAAGGTGCGACCTTTTACGGCACCGGAAGTCACCTTCAGCGCCAATAGCGCCGAACTCTTGCTGGTAGCAGCGGCCAAAGAGGACCCTGACACCCTGTTTTTCCAGCGCCGACTCAGTATTGAAGGCGATACCGAATTGGGGCTCGAGGTTAAAAACTTGCTGCTCGGCATAGATGTTCAAAGTATGCCAAAGGGGTTGAAGCTGATGTTGGATAAGCTGGCCAATATGCTGACCACACTCCTGCAAAGTTCACAAACTGCACCTCAATGGGCCTGACAAACAGTAAAACAGTAAAATCCTGACATAAAAAAAGCGACCCATTTGGGTCGCTGTCAGAGTTCAATCTAAACTCTGGATGGTGCGCTAGAAACCATCTTGAAGGGAGGATAATGATGAAACACTCGGTTCACTAATTCTGACTGCCGATTTTTCCGCGAGTTCCCGCACCAAGCAAAATAATTCAGTTTTATTTGCTTCACGCCTATCTGTAGTTCCCCAAAAAGTCTGTCAAATTATGGTCTTACAGTGAGTTTGATTCAGCTTTTTCATTTTCTTGAATGGCAATATTGGCATTAACTATTTATCTATCCGAATGAGTCGAGCTGTAGGATAAAAAAATGGCAACCCAAGGGGCTGCCATACAAACTCGTACAAAACTGATTCGTACAAAAAGTCGTGCAAAGAATGAAAACCCGCTGCGCTAGCGTCGGGCCCCCATCCAAGGGAGGTGATGATGAAACACTTAAAAAAGGTTCTGTTATTCAGAGTCGGCTTTGATGAAAAAGTTTCCTTGAAGGAGAAATTTTTTTGCTGGCCTTGGTATGCAATGAAAAACCGGGGATAAAAA
>NZ_JBKORL010000064.1:0-15589 GCF_047314525.1 Shewanella sp. BJSY2023SW007
TAAGGAAGGTGCGAATAAGTCCGAGATGTGAGATCATCGTGTTGTAACCTGAACCCAGAATGAGTAACCGGATGAGCCAGCAACTGACTTTTGCCGACAGTGAGTTTTCCAGTAAACGCCGCCAGACCCGCAAAGAAGTTTTCCTTGGCAGAATGGATGACTTGCTTCCCTGGGACAAATTACTTGGCGTTATCGAGCCTGTGTATCCCAAGGCCGGTAATGGTCGCAGGCCCTATCCGCTGGAAACCATGCTGCGTATTCACTGCATGCAGCAATGGTACAACCTGAGCGATGAGGCCATGGAAGATGCCCTCTATGAAATCGCCTCCATGCGCCAATTTGCTCGCCTGTCACTGGATAAAGCCATTCCAGACCGCACTACCATCATGAATTTCCGGCATTTGCTGGAGCAGCATGAACTGGCCCGCAAAATCTTCAGTACCGTTAATCACTGGCTAGCAGAGTGTGGCGTTCTAATGACCCAGGGCACCTTGGTGGATGCCACCATCATTCAAGCCCCCAGCTCTACCAAAAACAAACACAACAGCCGTGATGAAGACATGCACCAGACCAAGAAAGGTAACCAGTGGTACTTCGGCATGAAAGCGCACATTGGCGTGGACGCCAAAAGTGGCCTGACCCACAGTCTGGTGACCACGGCGGCTAACGAGCACGACCTCAATCAGGTTGGCAAGTTACTGCATGGCGATGAAGAGTTTATCTCAGCCGATGCTGGTTATCAGGGGGCCGAAAAGCGCGATGAGCTCAGCGATGTCAGCGCAGACTGGCTTATCGCCAAGCGTCCCGGCAAAGTGAATGCATTGAAGCAACACCCGCGCAAGAACAAGCTGGCCATCCGTTACGAATACCTGAAAGCGAGTATCCGAGCGAAGGTTGAGCATCCATTTCGGATAGTAAAATGTCAGTTTGGTTTCGTCAAAGCCAGGTACAAAGGGCTGGCTAAAAATGACAGTCAACTGGCGATGTTATTCACCCTGGCGAACCTGGTTCGAGTTGACCAATTGATACGGGCACAGGCGAGATCTACCTGAAATGAGGAAATTGGCCTGAAACAGGGCCAAAATCAGCCACGAAGAGACGATTTTGGGCTGAAAATTGGAAAATTGAGCCACAGGACGTCGATAAAGGACGGTTTGGGGCGTCATATCGGGAGCTGCGGACCACTTAATCGCAGCTTCCCTAAACCGAATGGTCAGTTTGCAATGAAAAATGTAGATCACGCTCAACGCCTTCACATTGTGCCTATCAGCGTGAATCCCTTCTACAGTCCAGCAGGAAAAATTCTTATAGTGGATGATTTAGTTTCTTCTGGTACTAGTCTCAAATCAGCATATAACTCTTTGAAAAATAAAGATCCAAATTTGGAAGTTGAATGCCTAACTCTACTTGGGCCGGTCACTTAAACAAATTTGACACAGTGGTAGGCTTATGTATAATTCAGTTAGACCGTAAATGTGCTCTATGGTCTCTAAAGAAGATATAGACGAAAGTTTATGAGCCCGAGCGTGCACCGTCAAGCGAGGTCAAACCATAAGGGTTAAGTATCGCTAAGTTAGGCATCGGCTAACAACATTAAGATAAAAATACAAAACGCCCAGATTTTACTCTGGGCGTTTTGTATCCAAATCACGAGCTATCTATACGTTCATGTGATTAACTAGTTTTAGAGTTTCAATAAAGCTGGTTACTGAGAGCCCGGGGAAGTTAAGGACATATTGACTGCACACCATATGCGCTAAATAAGTGATCCTAACCGTCATTCCGCACCTAATTTTCGATTTAAAAAACTTGACGGCGATCGGTCATTCTGATCTATTACTACTTTTTGCAGGTAGATCATTATGACTACTCCAGCTATCGCTATTCGTAACCTCGACCACCTTGGTTTGGTCGCTGCACTTTGCCAAGAACTCGGCATTGCTCGCATGATTGATGCGGTGCTACCCAAAACGCCGCCCTACAAAGTCTCACATGGTGAAGCGTTGGTGGCGATGATACTGAACGGTCTTGGCTTTCATAGTTCGACCTTGCACATGTTCCCGCAATTCTTTGCCAACAAGCCTGTAGAACGCCTGATTGGCCCGGGGATCTGTGCCGATGACCTCAATGATGATGTGCTCGGCCGCTGCCTTGATGCCCTCTTTGAGGCCGATGTCAGCACGCTTTATCAGGTGATGGCGGAGCAGGTCGTCGAACGATTGGGGCTCAAAAGTACTGCAGTACACCTCGATATCACCAGCTTCCACGTCGATGGCGCCTATGACCAAGCCGATGGCGAGCAGCTCGGTAAGTTGCAATTGGTACGGGGCTATAGCCGCGACCATCGGCCAGAGCTAAACCAGGTTATCCTGGAGCTTATCTGTGAAAATCAGGCCGGCCTGCCCATCTACATGCAAGCCTTGAGTGGTAATAGTAATGATACCAAGGCCTTTGCCCAGACGGTACGGCGCCACTTGAGCAGTCTCAAGGCCACGCAGGAGAGTCGTTATCTGGTCGGCGATGCGGCGCTGTATTGCGCCGACACCTTGCAACTACTGGCACAACAGCAACAGTTGTTCGTGACTCGTGTGCCTGTCACCCTCAATGAAGCCAAGCGAGCCGTGGCAACCATTGGCACCCAGTCGCTGGTTGCGCTGGGCAATGGCTATCATGGCTGTTGGCAAAGCGCCAATTATGCCGACGTCGCGCAGCGTTGGTTGCTGGTGCGCAGCGAACAGGCCAGCCACCGTGAGCAGCAAACATTAGCCAAAAACCTACTGAAAGACAGCACGCGTGAACTGAAAGCCTTCAACAAATTATGTACCCAGCGTTTTGCCTGCGAGACCGATGCGCAGGCTGAATTAGCCCGTTTTGCTGTCAGCTTAAATCTGCTGCAACTAGAAGCAGAAGTCGTGAGTGAACCTATCTATGCAGGGCGCGGAAGGCCGCAAAAGGGTGAAATGCCGGTGAGCTACCAATTTCACATCAAGGGGTTAGCCGCAAGTAGCTTGGCGCGGGTGGCTGAGGCGCGCAACCAGACAGGGGTGTTCATCCTCGCGACCAATGATCACAGTGAAACGCTCACCATGGCTGAGCTGTTGGCTACCTATAAAGCCCAGCAGAATGTCGAGCGTGGTTTTAGGTTTCTGAAAAGTCCCGAATTTTTAACCTCCTCGTTATATCTTAAAAAACCGGAACGTATCGAAGCGTTGCTGATGGTGATGACCTGTAGCCTGATGATTTATGCGGCGCTGGAGCACCGGATCCGGCAGGGCTTAGTAGAGCAGAACCGGAGTGTGGCGGACATGAAAAAGAAACCCACGCAAAAACCGACTGCGCGGTGGATTTTTTTACGCTTTGGCGGGGTGCACGAGTACCAGTTGGGAGAGGCGCCACCTCAAGTCACAGGACTCACAGTGGACCAGCAGATCATTCTCGACGTGTTAGGCGAACGGTATCGGCAAATTTATTCCTAAATCAGGTGCGGAAAGTCGGATCCTAATTGTGCTCCACTTTCATGAGACCATGCCCGCCACCAGGGAATGGTGAAGCATGGTCCATAAAGTACTTAACCCGCTCCATCAACTTCCAGATGTTTTTGCACTGATGGTTTCGGGTAACGGTTTCATGTAGTGCGTGCCACAACTGCTCTATTTTGTTGACCCAAGGTGAGTAAACCGGCTGAAACAACAAGATAAACTTTGGGTTTTGCTTGAGCCAAGCTTGAGTCTTTTTACTCTTGTGGATGATGTAGTTATCGATAATGAGCGTAATCGTTTTGGCTCGTCTGTACTGTCTTTTGAGCAATTTCATTGAAAGAAATAGCATAGAATCTTTGCTGGAACTGGCGACATAACTGACTTTCCCCGTTCCTGTGTGTAGCGCTCCTGCCAAGTATCGTTTGCTATTCTGTCCCGGCGTTGTCACTCGTTTTTGATGGCCTTTATGCATCCATTCTGCGCCGATTTTTGGATTGAGATGGATATCAACTTCATCTTCATAAAATACGGGATGGTTTATATTGCAACGCTTCAAAGCTGCCTTAATTTCCGCAAGCTTCTCATCTTTATGAGGATCTTTGATATGCAAGGTGGGAGCGGCTCTACGCCAAACAACGCCAAGTTTAGGCAACCACCGCCGAATCGTTGAGGGATGAACCTGCAGCGAAAATAAGCGGTTAACCTCAAGAGCTATTAATTCAGTACTCCAGCGGGAACGTTGGTATCCAAGCTCTTGGGGGGACAATTGAAGCAGTAGTTTGATTACACTCGTTATTTGTTGGAAAGGAAGCACACAGGAACGGCCTCTGGTTGAAGACTCCAGCCCCTCAATGCCACATTCAGTGTACCAATTGACCCATCTGTTGATTGAAGAACGCGCCGCAGCTATCAAGCCCGATACTTCAGTAACAGTACGTCCAGATGCCAACAAGAGAATGGCATTCAGGCGACGGCACTCGTCTTTATCTCTGGTTTTATGCATCTTTTTTTGTATTCGACGTCTTTCAGAGCGGGTTGGTAATGTTAGAATCATGATCTCGGCTCGGTTTGTGTGAGTTGGTTGGTTTGGCGATTTGATCAGATCGCTTGAATCGAGCCGAGTTCCTTCTATTTTCGAAACTCAGTGATCTACATTTAGGAACTAATGAAATGGACACCTCCCCACAAAGACTTCAGTGAGCCATGCTGTAAGTGCAAACCAACAGCAATATGAAGAGGTGTCCCATGGAACAAATTATCGGAATTGATCTGGCAAAGCGAGTTTTTCAGGTGAATATCGTATCTGCGCAGGGTGAGAAGAAAGCGAATAAAATGATCACCCGTGAAAAATTGACGGCGTTTATTGTTCAGCAGCCTCCGTCCCGTATTGTGATGGAAGCGTGCGGCAGTGCAAATTACTGGTCACGCCAGTTCAGACAATACGGACATGAAGTTAAACAAATCAGTCCACAGTATGTTGCCCCCTTCAGAATGGGCAGTAAAAATGACAAAAATGATGCAGCTGCAATTGTCGAAGCTGACAGTCGCCCGGGTATGCGCTATGTGCCGGAGAAGTCTATTGAACAGCAGGATATTCAGTGTCTGCACCGGGTTCGCCAGCGGCTGATGAAAAACAAAACCGCGCTGATTAACCAGATACGGGGGCTAGGCCTGGAATACGGTATCGCCATACCGGAAGGGGCTCATAAAATTATGGCCCACCTGCCTGAGCACCTGGAGGATGCAGAAAATGAGCTCACCACGCTCAGCCGGGAGCTGTTCCATGAGATGTTGCAGGAACTTCAGGACAATCAGCAGCGGATTAAAACTCTGGATCTGCGCCTTGCGCTTATCAGCCAGCAAAATGAGGATACCCTCAGACTGAAAAGCATACCTGGTATCGGGCCATTAGGGGCTTCAGCCTTGACGGTAGCTCTGGGCGACAGTGCTGATTTTCAGAATGGCCGGCATTTTGCCAGCTATCTGGGGCTGGTTCCGAAGGAGCACAGCAGTGGTGGTAAAGTCAGACTACTCGGGATAACAAAACGCGGAGATGGTTATCTGCGAGGACTGCTTATTCATGGCGCCCGCTCAGTGGTTTACCGGGTCATCAACCTTCCGGAAGAACGATGTGGAGGTCTCCAGCGGTGGCTGAAAGGTATTATTGCCCGAAGTGGCGTAAACAAAGCTGTAGTGGCGCTGGCTAACAAAAATGCCCGAATAGCGTGGGCGCTAATAAACCAAAAAACAGAGTATATCGTTAAGTAACTAACTGATTTTAATAAGTCCAAAGAGTTGATGTGCTGACAGGTAGAACCGACTCTCTGTGAACCTGACAAATAGCTGGGCTGCTAAAAGCCATGGCACTAATGAGGACAGAGAGTACGGATGTTCATCAGGGCTCACGAAGCCGGATATATGTGTGTGGCTACTTTGTCAGAAAGAGACCTGCCGGTGCTTGCATCGGAGAGGTGTCCATATAAGCTATTTAGATCTCAGTACCACTATATTTAGCATTTACTAATCAAGAAAACGTCTACAGCTTTGGCAATCTCCCCCTGATCCAGTGACATAATCTAGGGCTGCGATTGCTCATGTCCCTATCTGAACTAGCCGCAGCACTATTTCACTGACTGCTCTTATGGTGGGCGGTTAAAAAGTGTACAGCGCTATACATCCCCAAAGCCAAACATATCACCTTGGCTATCTTCATCGCCTGCTGCATCTTGTTGTTTAAGCTTTGTTTCTAACTTATTTTTTGATTGCTGTACCAGATCCATTTGGGGGGAGGCGTATTCGATATCAGTGACACTTTGAAAAGGAGCTGTATTATCTCGGTTGTTATAAAAACCCAGCTTTAGCTCACCTTGAGCATTCACAAGTACCGCGATTTTCATGTGGTCAGCACTGGTAATATCTTTGATCTTCACCTTGCTCAGCTGGCTTAGATTGATACTGTATAACATGGGCTTGTCACATTCGATATGCTTAGTTCGGATAAAACGGTTACTACCTGTTTCTTCAACTAAACTAGCAAGCATGACATAGTCTTCATTGACATAGAGTAGGGCCTGATTGGCTTTTTTTAACGGCGTAATTGACAAGTATTTTTCGAGATCTTCCTTAAAATCATAAATGTTGATGGTCATTTTCGCCTCTGTGCGATATGAGGTTGCTTTTTTTAATCGATATTCGCGTAACGATGCCAGTGAGCTTGAGCTCACGAAGTTGTCGTTACTAAATATCGCACGCTCATCATCAAGGTAATACAGGATCTGTTCTGCATCAGTGTTGTGGCAGATCCTATCTAGTTGTAGCATGCTTTGTTTGTTGAGCAATATCCCATCGGTTACTTGCATATTCTCAGGCAGTGCACTGATTTGAATGTTATTGTCACGCTCAATGCGGACTTTTTGTTGTTCTTTATTGAGCTCAAACACGTCGAAAGGTCGATGCGCATCAGCTACCTCAAGGATCATCCTGGCGGAATTTGTGGGTAAAGCTTGATAAGCTAGATTTTTATGTTGTTCAAGAAAGGTGAGATGTTTCTCTATTGGTGGTTTAGCTTGAATATATAGAAGTGATACTTGTGCCATGAGACCGTTGATCAAAGGTAACTTTGGCTGTTTACCGTATTCAACTTCAAGGTTCATTGGCGGGTGGTCTTCGGTGTTTTTTAGCTCAGCCAGCCACCAAGTCTTAAAACTACTGGCACATAATGACCATTGACCCTTTTTGAGCACCCAGTCGCTGTTAAGGGGTAACTTAACTAGCATGGGGAAGTCGCTCGGGCCACCGATCAAATAGCCTTCCTCTCGGCTTTCTATCACAACCGTGACATACGCAATAGGATCTTTATGGCTGATCGCATCGACGAGGTAGCTTATGCCTTTTTTACTGTCAGCATGAAATTCAAGTTTTGCCATGATGGTTTCCTTTTAAACGTCGATAGTTAATCAATCTGCAAAATACTGGGCGAGTGGACGCTGAAATATTGCTGCGGATAAGGGAGTGTGCAGTGTGATGTTAAGGCTGGTGTCACCAGTCGGTATCACGTTATGCAACACGGTGTCTTGTTTGCGAGCAAAACAGCTTTTAACTAATGCGAGCTTATGACTATTAAGACTTTTCCGGTTGTGGATTAAAGTCAGTGTCGCAGCGAAATATTTAAGTGGGCCGTGATGGCATAAAGTCTCAAATGCTTTAAGCGTGCGTTGGTTACAAGGGCAGTTAAATACAATATCTAGCTGGCGTGGTTCGGTGCGCCTTGCCGCGTTTTCACTCGTGAGCGCTTCAACGAACGTTGCTCCGCCAAGATGATTAATCGCTGTACGCTGCTTTTTATTAACAACCAACCCCTGATGTCGTCCTAAGTCTTGCCACGCTTGGCTAAGGGCCTTCATCGTAAGCTCACCAGTTGTTAGCATGCGCAAAGCCTGTGCATTCATAAGTTGAAATGTTTGATCGCTATACCATTGCTTCGGTGTGTGAGTTGTCCATTGCTTCAACCACTCATCGTCACTCCAATGCTGCTTATGACGAGACACAGGTAGATTGGGAACGATCCTTTGCAGTAGTTGCGCCTCGCTGAAGCAGGGTTGATAAGACTTTTTGTCTTGTTCGGACAATGCTGCATAGTCCGGGCTGAGCTCCGCAAGCACTCTGGATACATCATTAGAGCCTGCAGGCATATCCAACAGATAGCGCAACTCGTCGCGGCTATAGTGACGTTTGTGGGGTTTAAACAGTGGAATGATCCGTTCAAGCCCGTGCAAATAATGGCGACGTGTGGTTGCATAGTGTGCATGACCGAATTGAGCGCTGATCACATCAAGAAGCAAGCTGTCGTTGACCTGGCTAAAATCGCGGCCCTCGAGCCAAAATTGAAAGCGTGCCAAGCAACTCGTTTTAGTCAGCATGGTTTGCATCGCTTTGTCATCAAGTATTGAAGCCAAATGGTTATCTTCCCGTTCATATGCCAAATGCAACCCTTGCAGGTAAGTAAGTTCAACACCTGAGTGACGTAAATGATGAAAGCGTACTTGTTGTCCGAACAACCCTTTGAGTACTTGAGTCACGGGGTATAAATAGTGATTTGCGCGTGAAGTGATAGACTCACCGCATAATGCCAAAAGCGGTTGGGCATTATCACTCTCTGCATGCACCTTTAGCACAATACGTATAAGTTTTGCCGCAACTTCGGGCATGACGACATATAAGTGCCGTGTTTTCCGGTCTTTTGTTTCCCCCTCTATCGTCCCGGTGATCGTCAGCTGAAAATGGTTTGCCTGATTGACGACTTGACGAATATCCCCCACTCGAAGACGTAATACCTCTCCTCGGCGTAAGGCGCCGTAAAATCCGAGTAACGCGGCGACACTGGCAAACAGTCTTTGCAAAGGATGACCATTGCTAGATGACAGTAAATAGTCGACAACGTGATGTACCTGCGAGACGCTGAGTCTGAAAGCGTCAATTCGTGCGGGTAAACTTGGCTTTTCAAATTGACTCAAATCGAGATGATCGGTTAAAGGCTGCTGTGCCACACTGCGTAAAAATTGGTAGAAATGCCACTGCTGAGAATCTTTGGTCTCAAGTGTTTCAAAAGCTTGCTGTGCCCAAAGCGCTAATTTTTCCGGCTCACAGGCTGTCTCATAGGAGAGCGGAGCAAGGTTTTTATAGAAGTTGCTGTAACGATCGACGGTATTAACCGGTAGGTTGTCACGTTTAACCCCGCCTTCGATGAACAACGACTCACAAAAGTGAAACAGCAGTTTGGGCAGGATGTTATCTTGACGCCAACAGGGCTCCGCTGGCACTACGTCAGATCTGTTGTTTTTACTGCGGTAATACTTGATTAACGCTTTGTGCGGCCAATAAGTTTTGCCAGATTTTGATTGACTAGCATCCTGGTTTTCTTGCGTATGGAATACGATCGGTTGATAGAGTGTTTTTTTGATTGCGAGTGGCAGCTTGGGGCTGCAATGTTGAGGTAACGTGGCGACATGCCGTTGCGGATCGGAAATATCGCGCAGCAACTCGACTGGTACTTGATACTGGTGGTGCCACAGTGATTGAAATGTGCGCTGCCATTTCGCCGCTGAGCGTGCAGCGAGATAATAAGGCTGTGCTGATAATGCATGATTTAACGCTTGTAACAGTGCATTCGTCGTTGGCCCTTGGGTTTGCTGCTGCATATATTGGTGTAATAGTCGATAAGCAAACAGCGACAGTGGCAAGCGAGTAAAACTTGGCTGAGTGTTGTTAGCAAAGGCGGCGATAGGTGTTGGGTGCGGTACCTTAAGGGTATATTGACCTTCGAAAAACTCAATCGGCTCAGCACTACTGAGAACCGCTTGCCAGTAGCTTAATGGCAGCGGCGCGACTTCGATATAGAGCACGGTAAGTAACCAAGCAAGGTCATTTTTAAGTTCGTTTTTGGGGTCAACGATAAAGTGTTGGCGAAGTTGTTGGTAGCTTCGTAGTAACTTGCCGGCATCGTCGTTGAACACTTGTATTTCGCGGTTCCATTTGAGTGCACTATCTTGACAACGTGACTCTTGCTTTGATGGCAGGGTCCAATCACAGACATCAAAAAGATATTGTAAGACTTGATCTCGTGCTTGCTTAAGTCGACGTTGTCGCCCTGTGGGAATGTTGCTTATCGCATGATTAATTTGCTTGAGACTTTCTTCACTGAGTTGGCGTTGGCTTGAGTGTTGCTCAAGTTGTAGACATACCCATTTGATATCAGTGCGAGCTGCTATCGTTAGTCCCAGATCGTCAAGATAGCGTTGTAGCGTGTTGTGATCGAGCATATCAGTACTCCTCCGTGACTGGTGCTAGCTGTAAGAAATCACTAATGCCGTTAAGGTGTTTAGTGAGTTTTCTTTGCGACGCTGGGAAATGCATGTCACTGCCAAGGTGCTCACCAAAAGAGGAATGGCCCATCAGTTGATCTACATCTTGAGTCGATAACACGGGATCGAGCGCCGCTCTCGCATGCTGAGCAAAAAAGTGGCGTAGCTGGTAAGGCACCACATGATCGTTTGGGAAGCATTCAGACCAGTGTTGCATCATAAATTGACGTAGTGATTTTGCGTTGAGCGACAGCGGCTCCCCCTGTTCATTGATTTGAAACCATAGTAGTTCAGAGGGGATATACTTTGGGAAAAGTTGATTAACTTGATGTTTGAGTTGTTCAAAACGCTTGATTGCTTGCTGCAGATAGTGTGGTAATGTCACACTTCGCCAGCGCCCTTTGTCTCTAACAATAGCGTGTTGAAAGTTAAAGCAATAAGTTTGTTCAAGCGTAATAGCATGAGTCGGACGAACGCCGGTTAATACGATGAACAATAATGCGAGTTCATTTGCACGAAAATTAACTAACTCGCACAAGGTTGTTGCGCTGAACTGTTCGTGACTCAGTTGCAACCCGTGTTGATGTAAATGCCGGAAAAACTGCCGCAGATGGTCCACATCTAGCATACGCTGTGAGCCAATTTCGAGCGCTGAGAGTTTGACATAAGTTTTAGTTGCTTTAGTCAGATCGAGATGGAATGCCGGAATTCGACCAGCTACTTGTAAATGCTCCGGCAGTGGATCATTTTTATGTAATAGTGAACGCTCATTTGCAGTGACCGGAAGCGGTACATTGAGCATCGGTTCGAGTTCGGGAGTCATCAGAACTTGACGCAATCTATCGAGATACCGGGTTTGTGCGTGAAAGATCTCATAACGCAATTGATCGCTGTCTTGAGCTTGATAAGCACTGGCAGAGTGATGATGTAATCCTTCTTCACCGAGTAATGCTCGTTTACTGAGTGTCGATAGCCCACTATCAAGATTTGCTGACGTTTTGAAGTAGCCAAAAAGTCCATCACGACGTATGCGGTATCGGCCTAATAACGAGGTTGGTGTACGCCATTTTGTCGTTAACCAATCAATGAAAGCCACTTTTTCTTGGATAGACAGTTCCCAATGCTCGGTAGACTGGGTTAATGCATGGCTAAAGTAGGCATTGAGTCCATTGGGCAAGGGTTGCCATTGCCACTTCAAGCCCTCATGAGTGTCGTGCGCCAATGCATATTCGACCCAGGAAATATTATTCATACGGACTCGTCGCAGTGCATTGGCTTGGCACGGTTCACTGCCCGTGAGGATGGCTATTGTGGGGATATCTGCAGTAGTTCGGCAATCAACAAGCTCGCCTTTTAGCCAGAGATAAACAAAATAAAACAGGTGTCGATCGTACGAGTTAATCTTTTTGCTAATGCTCTGTTTTACGTGCGACTTTAATCGCGACAAAGCAGTAAGTAGTGTTAACGCTACGCTCATAGCCTCTGGGTATACACCGCCGCTATTACGGTGTCGCGCTTTACGTTTGATGGCACTTAATTTACTCATGCTTGTCCTCAACTTTACTGTTAGCTAACTTGCTGTTGTCAAAACGGATTGCCGTTGGTGATACCCCTGCGAATAATGCTAATAGGTTTTTTTTAGGGAGCGATTGAGTGGTTAGCTTAGGGCTGGATTTAGCCGCAGAGAGCCGGGCGGCAAGCGTTTTTAGCGTTGAAGATTGATAGTTATATTGTAGAGCTGGGAACTTGAGCATTAATGTCAGAATAATCTGCTCAATATTATCTGCTGAATCGTGATGCTCACAGAGTCTGATTTTTTGTTTTTGAACAAAGGGATGTTGTCGAAGTCTTGCAAACAGTGGGTCAGGCATTAAAAGCAGATAGCGCTCTGGAGCCGTAGGTATGACATGAAGAGTGATTGTCTGCAGTAAGAGCTGTATTTCGTCCTGCTGAAAATGTTCAAACACAATGGGGTTGAATTCTAGGGTTATCTCTTCGCTGAGCAAATGAGCAACTAGCGGGTGATACTCGAGGGTAAAACTGCAAATCAAACGTTGTGTTGTTTTCATATCTAGAGCCTAAAAATTACTGATTGCCCTCGATTGTATATTTAGAAAATTTTGGAATTTTGATTTTCAATGTACATTTTGAGCATTGAAAATATTTTTTCTGAGTTAGTAGGATTGGTGGAAAACATGGGGGTTGTATGATGAAAAGTCAGTGATTTTGATAGATAATCACCCGAAATGACAGAAAGG
Source organism: Shewanella sp. BJSY2023SW007 (assembly GCF_047314525.1). Taxonomy (NCBI): domain Bacteria; kingdom Pseudomonadati; phylum Pseudomonadota; class Gammaproteobacteria; order Alteromonadales; family Shewanellaceae; genus Shewanella; species Shewanella sp. BJSY2023SW007. The sequence continues at coordinate 12,598 of NZ_JBKORL010000064.1, forward strand.
AGATTCGAGCGATAGGGCGGTGAGTAGTCACTAAGTGCTCGCCGGTTATAAATCTGTACTTTTTTTGGAAGGCTTATGGCCGGAAAGCTCTGTTTCTTGTATGCCTTTTCAAGCTAATGAGCATTAAAGCCTAAAAACAACAAATCATTAAAACCTATAAACTAATCGACATCAAAACCTATAAATGATATAACACTAAAACCTAGAGGTGAATGTAATAACTGGTAAGTATCATAAGTAATGGTTAGAGCGAGCATGAATGACATATCACAAAAACTAGCAGATTCGCTTGAGCAATTACAGCAGCTTCAAGAGTCAGGGGCTGTTGCTATCCAGTCAAAACGACTCGGTCGAGTGCATCGAGAACGGCTCTTAAAGCATGGGTTTATTCGTGAAGTTATTCGGGGTTGGTACATACCGGCGATGCCTGATGAAAAGCCTGGCGACAGTACATCTTGGTATACTTCTTTCTGGGATTTTTGCGGTGCATATTTATCGGAACGTTTCGATAAATCCTGGTGTCTCTCACCTGAGCAATCACTTAGTCTGCATATCGGTGATAGAACCGTACCTCAGCAATTGCTCGTGCGCTCGCCCAAAGGCAATAATAAGCCCACCGCCTTCCTACACAATACCTCGATTTTTGATGTCAGGTTGAAGATGCCCGCCGCAGAACACATTGAAAATCTGGAAGGGCTCAATGTATACAGCTTAGCGGCAGCACTTGTTTATTCTTCGGTGAATCAGTTTCAAAATGCCCCCATCCAAATGCGTACTGCCTTATCGATGGTGACAGATGCATCCGACGTATTGTCCGTTTTACTCGCCGGTAATCACAGTGTGATTGCCGGCCGATTAGTGGGGGCTTTTAGAAATATTGGCCGAGATTTGATTGCTGACAATATATTAAAGGGCATGCAAGCGGTCGATTTGAAAGTGCAAGAAGAAGACCCTTTCGCCGAGAAAGTACAGATTAGCTTTGGCCGTCGTGATGTCTCGCCCTATGTTAATCGCATGCGGTTAATGTGGGCGCAAATGCGTGAAAGTGTTATCGCGAATTTCCCTGAACAAATACAACAAAGCGTCGATATCGAAACCTACATGGCCGAAGTGGAAGACAAATACGTCACAGATGCCTACCACTCACTGTCCATTGAAGGCTATCGGGTAACTCGCGAATTGATTGAACTGGTTCGCTCTGGTAACTGGCAAGCTGAAGGTTCAGATGAGAGTAAAAAGCATTTAGATGCTATGGCAGCCAAAGGCTACTGGGATGCGTTTCAGGAAGTTAAAAAAGCGGTTCTATCGGTGTTAGAAGGTAATAATCCTGGCGATGTTTTGGAACAGACGCACAGCGATTGGTATCTCGCCTTATTTGGCCCAAGTGTGGCCGCCGGTATTATTAAACAATCGGACTTGGCCGGTTACAGAACAGGGCCTGTCTATATTCGCCAGTCTATGCATACCCCACCTAATAGGGACGCGGTTCGCGACATGATGCCGACACTCTTCGACTTGCTCGCAGAAGAAGAAAATGCAGCAGCCAGAGTGGTGCTGGGTCACTTCATTTTCGTCTACATCCACCCATACTTTGATGGTAACGGCAGAATGGGAAGATTCATCATGAATTTAATGATGGCCTCAGGCGGTTACCCTTGGACAGTCGTACCCGTCGAACGACGAGATGAATATATGCAAGCATTGGAAGCAGCCAGTGTCAAACAGGATATTGTCCCTTTTACACAGTTCTTGGCATCGCTACTTTAACAAAGGGCTGACGGCATATTACTAAGGAAGGTGCGAATAAGTCCGAGATGTGAGATCATCGTGTTGTAACCTGAACCCAGAATGAGTAACCGGATGAGCCAGCAACTGACTTTTGCCGACAGTGAGTTTTCCAGTAAACGCCGCCAGACCCGCAAAGAAGTTTTCCTTGGCAGAATGGATGACTTGCTTCCCTGGGACAAATTACTTGGCGTTATCGAGCCTGTGTATCCCAAGGCCGGTAATGGTCGCAGGCCCTATCCGCTGGAAACCATGCTGCGTATTCACTGCATGCAGCAATGGTACAACCTGAGCGATGAGGCCATGGAAGATGCCCTCTATGAAATCGCCTCCATGCGCCAATTTGCTCGCCTGTCACTGGATAAAGCCATTCCAGACCGCACTACCATCATGAATTTCCGGCATTTGCTGGAGCAGCATGAACTGGCCCGCAAAATCTTCAGTACCGTTAATCACTGGCTAGCAGAGTGTGGCGTTCTAATGACCCAGGGCACCTTGGTGGATGCCACCATCATTCAAGCCCCCAGCTCTACCAAAAACAAACACAACAGCCGTGATGAAGACATGCACCAGACCAAGAAAGGTAACCAGTGGTACTTCGGCATGAAAGCGCACATTGGCGTGGACGCCAAAAGTGGCCTGACCCACAGTCTGGTGACCACGGCGGCTAACGAGCACGACCTCAATCAGGTTGGCAAGTTACTGCATGGCGATGAAGAGTTTATCTCAGCCGATGCTGGTTATCAGGGGGCCGAAAAGCGCGATGAGCTCAGCGATGTCAGCGCAGACTGGCTTATCGCCAAGCGTCCCGGCAAAGTGAATGCATTGAAGCAACACCCGCGCAAGAACAAGCTGGCCATCCGTTACGAATACCTGAAAGCGAGTATCCGAGCGAAGGTTGAGCATCCATTTCGGATAGTAAAATGTCAGTTTGGTTTCGTCAAAGCCAGGTACAAAGGGCTGGCTAAAAATGACAGTCAACTGGCGATGTTATTCACCCTGGCGAACCTGGTTCGAGTTGACCAATTGATACGGGCACAGGCGAGATCTACCTGAAATGAGGAAATTGGCCTGAAACAGGGCCAAAATCAGCCACGAAGAGACGATTTTGGGCTGAAAATTGGAAAATTGAGCCACAGGACGTCGATAAAGGACGGTTTGGGGCGTCATATCGGGAGCTGCGGACCACTTAATCGCAGCTTCCCTA
>NZ_JBKORL010000065.1:0-9424 GCF_047314525.1 Shewanella sp. BJSY2023SW007
AATAGACATAAAAAATCGGAAACCTACAAACAGGTTTCCGATTGTCTCTCATCAGAAGGATCGGTCAACCGATCCTTATCTGATCTACATTGCGGAATTTTCCGGGCTTTTCTGTTTGAACCTCAGCTTAGCTCTTTAAGGGCTTAGTTCTCTGAAGGCATAGTTTAAAGCAAGGTACTGGCCATCTTGCGGCGCAGGTAGGCTATCTGCTGCATATGGGGCAAGTCTTTAGGACAGTTATCCTGACATCCCAGCAGGGTCATACAACCGAACACCCCATCCTGATTGCCTATCACATGATAGAAGTCCTCGGCGCTGCGGGCATCGCGGCTATCCAGCTCGAAACGAGCGATTTTCATCATGCCGACGGCGCCGACAAAAGTGTCGCGCATCTGCTTGGTGGCGCAGGCCGAGACACAGACACCGCACTCCACACAGCGCTCCAGTTCATAGAGTCTGGCGGCTTCCTCCGGGTCCATCGGGGCTTCCAGATGGTGGATATCCTGCTGATCCGGCTTGGGATGCAGCCACAGCTTGAGCCTTTCAGCCAGCTCACGCATAAACTTGCCAGTGTTGACCGACAGATCCCCTATCAGCTCAAAGCCTGGCAGCGGCATCAAAGTGATCAGTCCATCTGGATATTTGGCGGTCAAGGTGCGGCAAGCCAAGGTAGGAAAGCCGTTGATCACCATGGCGCAGCTGCCGCAAATCCCGGCGCGACAGACAAAGTCGAACTGCAACGATGGGTCCTGCTCCTCCCTGAGGCGATTGAGGGCGATAAATACCGTCATCCCCGGGGTTTCTTGCAGTTGATAGTCCACCATTTGTGGCTTGTCTCCCGCTTGCTGTGGGTCGTAACGGAAGATCCTGAAGGTTAAAGTGCGGCCACTCATGCGTTGTCATCTCCGGCAGGGTTAGGCTGAGAAGGGGTTGAAGTTTGTGGGTAAGCCAGGCGGTCGCTCAGGCGCTCGTTGCCGGGGCGCAGGCTTTCCGGCAGTTCGAACGGCATCAGCGCCCGCTGCTTGTCTTCAGCGCCGGCATCCGGCCCCAAAGTCGCGAGAATGGCAGCAATCTCCTGCTCACGTTTGGCGGTATCCGGATGGGCAATGGCATTGTCGGCACCATAGCCGCGATAACCGGGCGGCAGTTCCATCTGCATCACATCCAGCGCCTCGTAGCTGAGCACAGGCTCCAGCGCGTCGGCGTCCGGCCAACTGGCCAGGGTACGGCTGAGCCAGTCTTTGTCGTTACGCTGCGGGTAATCCTCGCGGGCATGGGCGCCACGGCTCTCGGTGCGCGCCAGGGCGCCGCAGGCCACAGTCAGCGCCACCTTAAGCATACGCCTGACCCGTAGGGCCTCAACCAACTCGGGGTTGGCGTGGCGCTTCTTGCAGGTGACGACAATATTGCGCGAGCGAGCCAGCAAATCCTTGAGTTCGGCCACCGCCTTTTCCAGCTCTGGGCCGTTACGAAAGATGCCGACATAGTCCATCATCACTCTTTGCATCAGGCGCTTGAGCTCAAACGGGCTCTCGCCCTGCTCCCGAGCCAGCAGCTCGTCTATCTCCTGGTTGAGCTCATCACGGAAACGCTGCACCAACGCCGTATCCAGCACCAGCTCCTCCTGCTCGCAGAAGTCGGCCACATATTTGCCTATGATCATGCCGCCGACCACAGTTTCCGCCAGCGAATTACCGCCCAAACGGTTAAAGCCATGCATGTCCCAACAGGCCGCCTCGCCGACACTGAACAGCCCCTTGAGCTGCGGGCTCTCTCCTGTATGATTGGTGCGAATACCGCCCATGGAATAGTGTTGGGTCGGCCGCACCGGGATCCACTCTTCAGCCGGATCTATGCCGAGGAAGTTCTCACAGATCTCTTTGACTTCCCGCAGGTTGGTTTCCACATGCTTGCGCCCCAGCAGGGTGATATCCAACCACAGGTGCGGGCCATAGGGGCTGTCGACTCCCTTGCCCTTACGCATATGTTCTGTCATCCGCCGTGATACCACGTCACGGGAGGCCAGCTCTTTCTTTTCCGGCTCATAGTCAGGCATAAAGCGGTAGCCGTCTTTATCCCGCAGCAAGCCACCGTCACCGCGGCAGCCCTCAGTGGTCAGAATTCCCACGGGCACTATGGCCGTGGGGTGGAACTGTACGGCTTCCATATTACCAAGGGTCGCGACCCCGGTTTCCAGCGCCAGCGCCTGGCCTATACCCTCACAGATCACTGCATTGGTGGACACTTCATAGATACGGCCATAGCCGCCTGTGGCTATGGTGGTGGCCCGGGCGATATAGGCCCTGAGTTCACCGGTGATCAAACAGCGTGCAATAACCCCATGGCAGCGGTTGCCATCGTGGATGAGTTTCAGCGCCTCGACCCGTTCATGCACCGGGATATCCATGGAGATCGCCTTATTGTCCACCGCATACAGCAGCGAATGGCCGGTACCATCGGCGGTGTAACAGGTGCGCCATTTCTTGGTACCGCCAAAGTCGCGGGCATTGATCAGCCCGTGAGCCTCGGCGGCTTCTTCCAGAGTCACCTTTTCGGCATTGACCACCACTTGACGCGGCCCGGCAGTCACCCTGGTCCAGGGTACGCCCCAGTTGGCCAGCTCACGTACCGCCTTGGGAGCACAGTGGGCGAACATTCGCGCCACCTGCTGATCGCAGCCCCAGTCTGAGCCTTTGACCGTGTCCTGAAAATGCACATCTTCGCTGTCGCCCATGCCCTTGACGGTATTGCCGAGACTGGCCTGCATACCGCCCTGGGCCGCGGCCGAATGGGAACGCTTGGCAGGGATCAGCGACAGTACCAGGGTATCCAGGCCACGCTCTTTGGAAGCGATGGCTACCCGCAGACCCGCCAATCCGGCGCCGACAACCAACGAATCCGTATAGATGAGTTTCACACACACTCCTTATGGGACGGCCCAATGCCGTTTACCCGAAAGCTATCTGTTTGGGTTATCAATACTCAGCTCGCGTGGGGCCAAAAAGCCAGCAAGGACGCCAGACCTACGGCGACAAACGCCACACTGAGTATGGTTTTAATTTTTCTAAGGCGCGCCCGGCTGTTGAGATCCCGCGCCGCGCCCCATTTCAATGCCACCCGGTACAGTCCTATGGCGGCATGTAACTCCACTGTCAGCAGCAGTGGCAGGTACAAGGCCCAGGCATACTGGTTCCAAATCCTGTCGGCCGAACCCTGTGGCCCTATGGTTTCCGGGGCCGAACCCACCAACCAAAGATGCACAGGAAGCAACAGCAAAATCACCACTCCGGTAGCAGCCTGCCACACCCACAAGCGGGTATCGCCATGATCAATTTGCACTAGTTGCTGTTTCAGAGCCTTTTGCTGCCTGAGCGACAAAGGCAACTTGTGCAAGGCCACCAGCACGTGCAACAACGCCAACCCGGCAACGGCTATGGCTACCAGGCTCACCACCCAGGGGTAACCGTGGCCATCGTCACTGAGAAAACTCAGCTCCATGTTGCGGGCCACCCATTCCATTGCCGGCGCCCCCAGCAATATTGAAGACACCAGCAACAGGTGAGTCCACAAAAACAGCGCCAACAACACGCCTGAAGCACTCTGCCCCAGATCCAACCAGCCGCCCCAGCGCTCACTCAGTCGTATCATTCGTATTCTCCCTGTCATCCAATGGCTTAACCGCTTAAAGATAGTCAAACCAATGTGGATCACAAAGGGCAAACGAACCCTGAGGCAGATCAAACTTCTGCCGGTTAATTTACCTTTAACTGATATTGAGTTAACCGGGAACGAACGGCTGCAACGGCAGGCTCAGCTCATTGCCTAGCAGCATATAGGTCACCAAACTGCCTAATCCAAGCACGATAAGATAGACAATCAATAGCTTGGCTATTTTTCTCAGGCCAGTGCGGTTAAAGCTGAGGCCCCATTTCACCGCCACCCGATACAGGCCTATCATGGCGTGGATCACCACTGCAGGCAGCAGCAAGATATACAGCAGCCAGGTGTTGTCATGCCAGACCCGGTAGGCCGACATATTGGGGCCGATTTCCGGATTGGCTATCATGGTGACCAGGTGCATGGGCACCAGGAAGAACAGGATAAAGCCGGTGGCCAACTGCCAGAACCAGGCGTGGCTGTCGCGGTGTTTGATCAAATGCAGGTGGCTGCGCAGCGCCCGCCATTGGCCGAGCTGCGCCGGAAAACGCCTGAGCGCCATGGCGGCATGCAGTATCACCACCAGCAGAATGAACACAGAGAAGAGTTGCGTCAGCAGTGGATAACCGTGGCCAGTGGCACTGAACCAACCGCCTTCCAGCACCTGCACTACCTTATAGAAAGCCTCTTTGCCCAGCATGATGCTGGATTCGAAGTGAAGATGCGCCAACAGAAACATGCCCAGCAAAATGCCGGTGGCACTCTGCAGGCGATCGGCTCTGGCCGACCAGTAATGGCTGTTGGCATGACCGAGCCAGCGCTCAGGGATGTGATATTTTGTCAGCATGTTTTTTGGGTACAGATCCTTGGGATCTACAACATAACTCACAGCCAAACTGCGCCAATGGCCAAGGAGTCTGAATGTGACCTGCCTCAATCGAAAGTGGGGGATTATCTGATCATGCTCACAAATAAACCACTTTCAGCAAAACAGAGGTAATACCAATTAACCAATATAAATCAAACGTTTATTTGAAACTTTGAAACAGAAAAGACAGTAAGTTACCGTAAATTCCGCCATTAACGGGCCAAAGCTGAAACCGGGTTTCACTCCACCCTCTTTACCCCGGCGTGCTGGCAAGGCCTGTGACCTATGGCTTACAATAGCGCTTTATAGTCCCCCACGAGAGAAGATTCCATGCCCTGGATCCAGTTACGCATCCACAGCAGCAGCGAGCACGCCGAAACACTCAGCGACCTGTTGCTGGAGGAAGGCAGTGTTTCCATCACCTTTGAAGATGGTAAAGATACGCCGATTTTTGAGCCCAAGCTGGGCGAAACGCCACTTTGGGCCGACACTGTGGTAGTCGCTCTGTTCGATGCCGGCACAGATCTGACTCCCACAGTCGAGATGCTCAAGCAACAGCCCTTCCTCGAAGGCAAGCTGAACTACAAGATAGAGCAGATAGAAGATAAAGACTGGGTCCGCGAATGGATGGACAGCTTCCACCCCATTCAGTTCGGCAAGCGTCTGTGGATCTGTCCCAGCTGGCGTGAAATCCCGGATCCTGAAGCTGTCAACGTGATCCTGGATCCCGGCCTGGCCTTCGGCACAGGCACTCATCCCACAACCGCCCTGTGTCTGGAGTGGCTCGATGGCCTGGATCTGCAAGGTAAACAGCTGGTCGACTTCGGCTGCGGTTCCGGCATTCTGGCGGTCGCCGGTCTCAAGCTGGGCGCATCCAACGCCATAGGCATAGACATAGACTACCAGGCGATAGACGCCTCCCGCGACAATGCCAAACGCAACGGCGTGGATGATAGGCTCAGCCTCTACCTACCTGAGGATCAACCCAAAGGCATTCAGGCCGATGTGTTGGTTGCCAACATTTTGGCAGGACCGCTGCGAGAACTGGCCCCCCTGATCGCCGAGTTGGTGCGCCCGGGTGGCAAACTGGCACTGTCCGGTTTACTGCAGGAACAAGCAGAAGAGATCCGCGAATTTTACGCTCAATGGTTCGAGATGGACGAAGCGGTTCACAAAGAAGATTGGAGCCGCTTGACAGGAGTACGCAAATAGCGGTAAAGGCGGCGCCAGAGCGCACTGGCGCTGACTTCCTGCCTGTCAAAAGTCAAGTAAAAAAGTTTTGCTCAGGTCATTTATTGACCTTTTCACCGCTGGCAAAAAGGCGTACTATAGCGCCCCTTTGAAGAGCAAGGTGAAACAGCAAAATGCAGATTGGACCCTATCAACTGAAGAATCAGCTGATCGTGGCACCAATGGCAGGTGTCACCGATCAGGCCTTCCGCAATCTCTGTATCCGTTATGGTGCTGCCATGGCAGTGTCAGAGATGCTTTCGTCCAATCCCGACCTTTGGGACACAGACAAGAGCCGCCAGAGAATGACGCACTCGGGTGAAGAAGGCATACGCTCAGTACAAATCGCCGGGGCTGACCCCGATAATATGGCTTGGGCCGCCCGCTACAATGTGGAGCAAGGCGCCCAAATCATAGATATCAACATGGGTTGTCCGGCAAAAAAAGTGAATAAAAAGCTCGCGGGTTCTGCCCTGCTGCAATCGCCGGAACTGGTAAAGAAAATACTGGATGCCGTGGTTGCCGCAGTGGATGTGCCGGTAACGCTGAAGATTCGCACGGGCTGGGCCCCAGAACACAGAAATGGTGTTCAAATCGCCCGGATTGCCGAAGAGAGTGGCATTACGGCGCTCGCGGTTCATGGCCGCACCCGCCAATGCATGTACAAGGGTCATGCCGAGTACGACACCATCAAGGCGATCAAACAGAATGTCTCGATTCCTGTTGTCGCCAACGGGGACATCGATAGTCCGGAGAAGGCGCGTTTCGTGCTGGATTACACAGGTGTCGATGCCCTGATGATAGGACGGGGTGCCCAGGGAAGGCCTTGGATTTTCAGAGAGATCCAGCATTACCTGGACACAGGTAGCAAGCTAGCGCCCATTGGGATGGCAGAGCAGCGTCAAGTGATGCTGGAACACCTAACCAAACTGTATGATTTATATGGGGAAGTAAAGGGCGTCCGCTTCGCCAGAAAACATATGGGATGGTACCTGGACCAGGAAGAACAGCGCCAGTTCCGTGCCGACTTTAACCGGCTGGAAACCGCTGCAGAACAATGTTCCATGGTGGAACGTTTTTTTGATGAATGTGTACTAGATAAATAAAGAGCAGAATACGAATGTTTGATCAGACAACTCACACAGAAGCTCATCAGCTTACCGTAGGCAAAATCGAAACCGCTAACGGCACCATCAAGCCCCAGTTACTGCGCGACGCCGTAAAGCGCGCTGTCAGCAACTTCTTCGCTCAGTTGGACGGTCAAGAAGCCCAGGAAGTTTATGAAATGGTGCTATGCGAAGTTGAAGCACCTCTGCTTGATATCATTATGCAGCACACTCGTGGCAACCAGACCCGCGCCGCCAACATGCTGGGCATCAACCGCGGCACACTGCGCAAGAAGCTGAAAAAATACGGCATGAACTGATATAAATTCATAATGTATTGAAATAAAAAGGCCTTTCTTTAATAAGAAGGGCTTTTTTGCTTTTCATGTACCCCTATATGCACCCAGTAGTCCCATCAAAGCTCTGCTTGCCCTTGAGCGCTCATCAGCCTATGAGTCAATCACCGACTAGCTGCCATTTGCCACTCTGGGCTTCTTCCTGTGACAACAAAACCTTATCATGGGTTTCGAATGCCTTTTGCTCAAAATTGGCCTTCTGATTAGTCATTTTCTTTTCGCCGGATATAGTTAGGGTTTGTCTAACCTCACCATCACAAATCAGGTTGAGTTTCTTGCCAATAACATCAAAATCCTTCTCATAACCGGCGCAAGCCAAGATTGTAACTCCTCCCGGTAGTTCAAATTTTTCCTGTACATTCATTTTCATCTTCACAGCGACCACCTTTCCATATTTAAGACTATGGCATTGACGATTTTTTCAGCGCCCCATAACTGGCTCAGCAAGTACGTAGGATTGGAAGTGAATACAGCAAACCGCCAGAGGGAATTGGGCGTGAAAGAACTTTCCTCGAGATTGTTAATCTCTATCGAGGAAAGATCGAGAGGGCTACTCTCCGGTAAGGTCAAACAAAGTATCAGAACTTCTCTGGATAGCTTCTTAAAAGCTCTGGGATTTCCAGTGGCATATCAGCAAGTACCGCAACTGAATTTCTGAAAGAGCTGCCACTTTCAATTTTTGCATCTGGGTCAGCACCTGCTTCGAGTAACACTGCAACGATTTCTGACGAATAAGGCTTGCTGTCAAACACCATTTTCAAAGGCGTAGCGCCATCCTCGGGCCGGTGATTGATAAGTTTTTCGGCGCCATTTTCCAACAGTAATTTGATGGCCGGAAGGTTCTTTTGCCTGACCGCATAAATCAGCGGGGTATAGCCATAGCTGTCAACGGCGTTCACATCGAGCCCCTTTTCGATGAGAAATTGGATAGATTCTGGCGGAGTATCCCCATCCGATAACTGATGTAAATACGTCCATTTGTCATTTTCAGTTACCCTGTGAATATTACATCCTTGCTGGATAAAGGACTGGGCAATATCTAATTGTCCTTTTCTTAGTGCTCTATATAGTTTGTATTCTGGCCTGTCCGTATATCTCATTTCTGTTACCTGTTTTCCAAAAATTCTTCCATGTGTTCGATGATTTTGTTTGACCTTTCACCGAATTTAAGACCATGACATTGACGAGATTTCAAATACACTGGGGGGGCAATGGAGACCTCTACATGAAAAACGATATACCAACAACAAAAGCGGGTAGTTAACATCAATCTGAATTTAACATTGATATTAACTGTACTACTCAGTCCCGAACCGACTTGCTCCACACCAGTCCTTGGGGGATGAATGGGTCAACGACCGGCTGCTCCATTCCAGCGTGGATCCCCAAGTTGGTCAGCGCCACAGCAAACTCGGCATAGTGGCCACGAGTTGTGCCGCTTTCTTCGCCGTAACGGGCGCCATGGTGCCAAATAGCCAAGTTGCGTTTAATACCATCTTCAAAGCTCAACGCATCTTTGTGAATGATCCCCCACAGAGCCAAGTGCAAGGTAAAGTAATTGCTACGTCCGCTGATTTTTTTGCTGGGTTTGGCGGTGTATTCGTCCAGACGCTTTTGGCAATGGGCACTGGCTTTATCATGGTCGCCGTTAAACCAGGCTTTTAGCGCATGCACCAAATCGTCAGTGGTATCCGGTTTGCGGTTGCCTGGAAACTGCTCTTCCGGGTACAGCAAACAGGCTTCTTTGGCGATCGCCAACTCACCGGCGGCCATGGCGCAGTTGAAACAGCTGACGACATCAATGGATTCCTTACCCATGGTAACCTTTTCGCCGATAAACTCTGGGGCGTTCGGGTCAAAAGCCATTTTCAATGGTCGTAATTGATACTCTGCGGCTTTTTTGAAAGCGGCCTTGGCCTCATCAAATTTTTGGTTCAGTGCATAGGACATGCCCAAGCTGGCATAATCAAAGCCGCGGCCCCAATAAACGTGCTCTATCTCATGATCCTTATAAAAACCAGTTTCATCCAAAGCTTTTTTTCGGGCGATGGTTTCCAAATCGATTTCTAGTTCATTGGCAAGCTGCTCTGCCGAGAGTTGGGGGATTTTTTTGGTCATGGTTATTTGTTTCCTTTCAATGCTTTTAATCCATCGGCAAAGGTGCTCTTGACTGTCTCAAACTCGGGGATGGTGAATTCTTGGAGCAC
>NZ_JBKORL010000066.1:0-94686 GCF_047314525.1 Shewanella sp. BJSY2023SW007
AATAGACATAAAAAATCGGAAACCTACAAACAGGTTTCCGATTGTCTCTCATCAGAAGGATCGGTCAACCGATCCTTATCTGATCTACATTGCGGCAACTGCCGGCGTTTTTATTGGGCTACAATCAGCTCTGCAGCCTTAAAGCGTGAAGGAAATCTTTGACCACGTCTTGGCGCTAACGGGCTTACCATCGACAAACTTGGGTGCATAGCGCCACTTTGACACGGCTTTGACGGTTTCAGTTTCAAACTGCTTGCCCCCCTTGGAATCCAGCACTTCCACATGGCTGACAAAGCCCTGTTCGTTTACAGTCACTTCCACGTTGACCCAACCTTCTCGACTCATCCTGGCATACTGAATTGGATAACCGGGCACGGCACGAAACAAGGGCCGCTGCTCCTGATCCACACTCCAGGGGCGCATATTGCCTATCGCCTGACAGTGTTGAGTCGCTTTGTCTTCTTCTCCATTGCGGGAATAGAGTTCGACCAGATAGGCATGAGCCGACAGCGCGACAGGCGCATCAAAGGGTAATACCTTGAGCTGCTCTATCACTTCCAGCAACAGAGGTTCGGCCTTGGCGTACTTTTGCTCCGCCAGATAGATGGCGGCTACAGCTGTATCGGCATTGACCCTCTGCAATGAATCCTTTGGTGCAAGTTCGTGGTAAATCTTCTGGGCATCGAGGGCATAGGCCCGAGCCTCGCGGTCATAAACCTCAGTCACAACGAGATCGTTAAAAGCTTCGAGACGCACTGCGGCGGACAGCAGCCGGTCATTTTTGCCATCAGCCAAGGCTATGGCCTGCTGGTAAAGCTTAGCCGCCTCTTTGGGATTGCTGCTGTGCGCAAGCCCCATCATAGGGTCGAGCACTTCCAAAGCCTGTTCGCCATACAGCGCTTGATAGCTTTGCAACGCTTGCTGATATAAGACTTTGCTCCTTTGCTGATTGGCAATTCCCTGCTCATCCAACATCAGATTACGCGGCTGTTGCAGCGCCTTGGCCAGATTCATCGACAACGCCAAAGTCGTCCTATCGGTTGCACCCAATTTGGCTTTACCGTCGGCATAGGCCTGCTCGGCAGCACTAATTATCTGAGCCTTGTCACCCTTTTCCAACGCTTGTTGATAGGCCTGATAACTTTCATCTAACCCGGCTTGGGCAGTACCGAATATAAGAGGCAGGAGCAACAGCGACAGCTTGGATACTGAAACAGGGATAGATTTAGTAGATTGCGAGAAGTTGAACATGGCGCGTCTTCCTTAACACTGAGTTTCTAGCACTTTTATGGATAATCGGCGCTTGGTGACTTCAAGTCACTGACTCGGCGGGCCTACTGCCGAGCAAATCACAAAGGCCAATAACGGCTCAAAGTAACAATATATAAACCTATTGTAAATAGCTGGTATTTTAAACAGCTCTCGGGCTAGTTTTTTGATTTTTCGGTTAAATCTTTAAATGCACCATTTAATTTGCTCAGTAACTCAAGCGGCAGCGGAAACAGGATGGTCGAATTGTTTTCTGCCGCCACTTCCGTCAGGGTATGCAGATAGCGCAGCATGATGGCATTGGGTTCTTTCCCCAGCGTCTGCGCCGCTTCCACCAGTTTTTCCGAGGCTTCCATCTCCCCCAGAGCATGGATCACCTTGGCCCGCCGCTCCCGCTCGGCCTCGGCCTGACGGGCAATAGCGCGGATCATACTTTCATTGAGATCCACGTGCTTGATTTCCACATTGGCCACCTTGATGCCCCAGGCATCTGTGTGGGAGTCGAGGATCCTTTGAATGTCGGCATTGAGCATCTCTCTGTTGGCCAACATCTCGTCCAGCTCATGCTGACCGAGCACGGATCTCAGGGTGGTCTGTGCCAACTGACTGGTGGCGGCGAGGAAGTTCTCCACATTGATAATCGCCTTTTGCGGATCGACTACCCGAAAATAGAGCACGGCATTAACCCGCACCGAGACATTATCACGGCTGATCACATCCTGGGAGGGCACATCCATCACTATGGTTCGAAGATCCACCCGCACCATCTGCTGCACCACAGGGATCAGTATGATAAGCCCAGGCCCCTTGACCCGGTAAAAACGCCCGAGAAAGAAAATCACCCCACGTTCATACTCCCTGAGGATGCGGAACATGCTGATAAGCAAGGCTGCAAACAGCACCAATAACACCCCAAAGGAAATATTTAAACTACCGCTGATAGCTTCGCCCATGTCAGTCTCCTCTGCGTTGATTTTCAGTCGGCTCGATATCACCGCTTTTCACCTCGGCCAGCTTGAGTACCAGCCCCTTAAGGCCCAAAACCCGCACCCGTTGCCCTGGGCTCAAGGCCTGTTCGCTGTCACCTTGCCAATCTTCCCCCATAAAATGCACCCGGCCGCGCCCGGGAAAACCCTCTATCACTCTGGCATATTCTCCTACCATCCCCTCGGCGCCGGCCACTCCGGACAATTTGCGGGTCTTGAACACAAAGCTGATTAACAGCAGGAAAAACAGCAGGCTCACGACACTAACCAGAGCTATCACAGGCCAGGCGATACGAAAGGCTTCCACTTCACTGTCCACCAAAAATACCGACCCCAGCACGAAGGCTGCCAGGCCGCCGAATCCCAAAATCCCAAAGCTTGGCAACATGGCCTCGGCGAGCAGCAAAATAATTCCCAAGAGCAATAAACCGCCACCGGCATAGCTGATGGGGAGCAACTGGAAGGCATACAAGGCCAACAGCAGACAGATCCCCCCTATTACCCCGGGCAACATGGCGCCAGGACTGTAAAATTCCAGCAGCAAACCGTAGATCCCCAATAACATCAGGATGTAAGCGATATTAGGGTTGGTGAGCAGATTAATAAATCGGGCACGCCAATCCGGGCTGCGATCCAGCACTACGGCGTTTTCGGTATTGAGTATCCGAGCACCACCAGGCATGGCTACCGACTTGCCATCAAGTATGGCCAGGAGTTGCTGCGGCGTATCGGCGATATAGTCGATAACATTAGCCTCCAGCGCTTCCGAGGCCGTCAGGGTTGCCGCGTCACGTACCGCCTTCTCGGCCCACTCGACATTACGCTGACGCAGCTCCGCCAGTGCCCGAATATAAGCAATGGCATCATTAAGCTGCTTGCGCTCAAGTTTTTGACTGTTGCTGTCGCCCACTGGTTTTTCGGCTTCATTCTCTGACGGCTTGGGCTCCGGAGGTTCATTTCCCATGGGTCCCAGTTGCACAGGAGTCGCCGCCCCAAGACTGGTGGCACTCGCCATGGCGGCGATATGACAGGCATATAAGATGTAAGTCCCGGCGCTGGCTGCACGAGCTCCGGATGGATAGACTAGGCAGGCAACCGGCACCCTGGAACCGAGAATCGCTTGATTGATATCCCGTAGGCTGGATACCAGGCCTCCCGGGGTATCCAGAGTGATCAACACCAACTGACTGTCTGGGGTTGCAGCAGCACTCTCTATCCCCCGGATCAAATAGTCGCTGACCCCAGGGCCTATAGCCCCTTTGACACTGAGCAGGGTAATGGTCGGCGCTACGGCCGGTGAGTAAGATTCTGGCCGGACGTGGTCTGCACCTAAGCCAGGCAAGATCCACAACAGAGCCAAGAGTCCTACACAGCCGCAGCGCCGGAACAAGGCGTTGGCCAGCCAACCTATCATACTGCCCCCATGAGGGTTCCCTTAGCTTAAGGATAGTCGGCTTTGGGGATTAGGCATAAAGCACTCAAATAACGGGCTTAACCCAAGCCGGTAAATATGAGTAGAAGGGGATAACAGGGGGAAAGGCACCGAATCGATGGCGTCAGTTATTTTCTGGAGTAACGGGCTAGCTTGCTTCAAAGCTAGAGAGCAAGCGCTGGGAACCCACTCTCAAGGCTTATACATTTCGGCTCAAGGCTTATACATTTGGGCTCAAGGCTTATACATTTCGGCTCAAGGCTGTTTCAGCCTATCGCCCAGACAATCGCCTGCAGTGACAACATTGAGAAGATACCGGCCAGGATATCATCGGCCATGATGCCAAGGCCGCCATGCACCTTGGCATCCAGCACCCGAATGGGCCAGGGCTTGAAGATGTCGAAAATGCGGAACAACACAAAGCCCAGCAGCAACCAGAGCCCTCCGGCCGGTGCGGCAATCATGGTGATCAGTAACCCCGCCACTTCGTCCCAAACGATAGCGCCGTGGTCATGCACCCCCATATCTTTGGAAGTCTTGTCGCATAGATAGATGCCGCCGATACAGGCCAGCAGTGTCACGGCAAGATACACACCCAAACTAAACTGAGACAGCAATAGATACACTGGCACAGCTGCCAAGGTTCCAAAAGTCCCCGGCGCCTTGGCCGCGAGGCCGGAGCCAAAACCAAGTGCCAGAAAGTGCACCGGATTCTTGAGGCTGACCCTTGCGAGCGCCTCGTCATGAGCAAACCACTTCATTTAAAAATGCTCAAATCCTGTCTGTTGCGGCTCGAATACTTCACCATGATATTGCAGCCTGAGTTGATTGCCGGCGAGTATCTGGCCGACTTGATAAAACTTGACTCCGGCATGGCCCAAGGCGGTTTCCAGCGCGCCGCGCTGCGCTTCCGGCACAGTGAACAGCAGCTCATAGTCTTCGCCGCCACAGAGGGCATAGTCGAGTGCCGCATCCGCTGTGACTGTATCTTTCATCGCCTGGGACAGCGGCAGCTTATCCACTTCGATAACCGCACCGACGGCCGATGCCTTGAGGATATGCTTGATATCCGACAACAAGCCATCAGAGAGATCTATGGCGCTCGACGCCAAGCCTCTCAGCGACTGACCGGCCAGTACTCTGGGGCTGGGATGATAGTGACGGTTGACCAGGTATTCCTTGTGTTCCGCCCTCGCCTTCAATTCACCGCGGATGATATCCAGCCCAAGGGCAGAATCACCCAGGGAACCTGTGACATAAATCCAATCACCGGCGCGGGCGCCGCTACGAATGAGTGCTTTGCCTTCCGGCACCTGGCCATGAACCGTGATATTGATGGCCTTAGGACCGCGAGTGGTATCGCCTCCAACCAGAGAAATACCATAGTAATCAGCCGCTTCAAATAAACCTGCACTAAATTGCTCCAGCCAGGTTTCATCGACACTAGGCATGGTCAACGCCAAGGTCATCCATGCGGGCTCGGCCCCCATGGCGGCAAGATCGGACAGGTTGACCGCCAAGGCTTTGTAACCCAGCGCCTGAGCCGGCATATCCGGCAAAAAGTGGACATTTTCCACCAGGGTATCGCAGGAGATGGCAATGGATTTGTGTTCGGCGGGTTGCACCAGGGCACAATCATCACCTATGCCCAGGCGGACATCTTTGCGCGCTTGGCCGCGGCCGTGAAAATAGCGCTCGATAAGTTGAAATTCTTTCACTGTTGACTTGGCCACAGGTTCGCAGCCTCCCGGTTTTCCAATGAAAAAACGGTATCTGACGATACCGTTTGTCTAATTTCTTTCTGGTTCAGCGACGAGCTACCAGCTTGTCCAATATGCCATTGACAAACTTGTGGCTGTCCTCAGCGCCGAACGCCTTGGCCAACTCGATAGCCTCGTTGATCACCACTTTGTATGGCGTATCCTTGCGGAAAGTCAGCTCGTAAGCCGCCAAACGCAAAATGGCCTTCTCCACGGGATCCACCTCCTCTATGGGACGTTGATCCAGATGGGGGGCAATTAACTCGTCCAGTTGAGCCTTTTTGGTTGTCGCTCCGGTGAACAGTTCACGGAAGTAGGCGACATCCACGCCGTCTATGTTTTGCTCGGTCAGAAACTCGTGCTCCACATCGGCAATATTGTTCCCGCTCAGTTGCCATGAATAGATGGCTTGAACCGCTAAACGGCGGGCTCTGCGGCGCTCTGAAGGCTTCATGCTTTTTCCTGTATTACAGCTGTTGCTCAAGTTGTTGCAGCACGTTCACCATTTCCAGCAGACCCAGGGCAGCTTCGCCGCCTTTGTTGCCAGCCTTGGTGCCGGAACGCTCAATGGCCTGTTCGATAGTGTCTGTAGTCAATACCCCGAAAGATACCGGGATGTCGAATTCCAGACCCACTTGAGCCAGACCCTTGTTGCATTCACCTGCAACGAAATCAAAGTGTGGTGTACCACCACGGATCACTGCCCCCAGGGCGATGATACCGTCGAACTTGCCACTGGCGGCAACACGACGGGCGGCCAAAGGCAGCTCGAAAGCACCAGGTACGCGTACCACAGTGATGTTGTCTTCACTTACCTGACCGAAACGCTTAAGAGTGTCTACGGCACCCTCCAGCAGACTTTCAACCACAAAGCTGTTGAAACGGGATACAACGATCGCGACTTTGGCGTTTTTTGCTTCGATATTACCTTGAACTATGTTCATTATCTTACCTAACTTGGCTAAAGCACCCGGCCGGGGGCAAAAAGTGGCGCTATGATAGCACGCAATTTACCCCTCCGCCCTATGCAATTATTCGGAAATGGTTAATTAATTCTGTCGGCTCATTCGCCGGGAATATACTCAGTGACTTCCAGACCAAAGCCCCCCAAAGAGTGATAACGCTTGGGCGAGCTGAGCAGGCGCATTTTGTTGACACCAAGCGTCGCCAGAATCTGTGAGCCTACCCCAACCCTTTGGGAGGTTCCCTGCCATTTGGCGGTCACCGGCACTTCGCCCTTGTCTTCGGCTTCAAATGCCTTGACCTTGGCGATAATGCTCTCGTTAGGCTCCTGGTTACCCAGCAGCAACAGCACGCCACCATCGGCGGCAATCCTCGCCATGGCTTGCTCAAGCGGCCAGCTGCGCACTTCATCACGCTCAGAGAACAGCAGGTCATTAATGGTGTTTTGCAGGTGTACCCGCACCAGAATATTGTCGACAATCTCGCCCTTGACCATGGCAAAGTGCAGCTGATTGTCTATGGTGTCGCGGAAGGTGTGCAGCTCAAACTCGCCGAAACGGGTAGGCAGCTTGCACTTGGCCTCACGTACCACTGTGGTTTCTGTGTTATTACGGTAGTTGATCAGATCGGCAATGGTGCCCATCTTAACGCCGTGCTCCTTGGCGAACACTTCCAGATCCGGACGGCGCGCCATGGTGCCATCCTCATTGAGGATCTCCACGATCACAGCCGAAGGTTCCAAACCGGCCAAACGCGCCAGATCGCAACCGGCTTCGGTATGACCGGCGCGCACCAGCACCCCGCCATCCTGTGCCATCAAAGGGAAAATATGCCCGGGCTGAACTATGTCGGACGGCTTGGCATTTTTAGCCACAGCCGCCTGCACTGTCACGGCGCGGTCATGGGCGCTAATACCTGTGGTAACCCCTTCAGCGGCCTCAATGGAGACGGTGAAGTTGGTCGAAAACTGGGCGTTGTTATTGCTGACCATCAGCGGCAGATTCAGCTGCTGGCAGCGAGCCTTGGTCATGGTTTGGCAGATAAGACCACGGCCGAAGCGAGCCATGAAGTTGATCGCTTCCGGGGTAACTTTCTCCGCCGCCATGATGAGGTCGCCCTCATTTTCCCTGTCCTCATCGTCCATCAGGATAACCATTTTGCCCTGACGAATATCCTCGATGATCTCTTCGATACTGTGTAGCGCCATTGTAAGACCTTTATCTCTTGTTCTGTGTAATCAATGAATTCTAACCTGTTAGCGCGCGATAACCAGTGTGCTTGCGCACATCTAGCGCATGAAACCGGCCTTGGCGAGCATGGCAAGAGTCACGCCTTCGCTGGGCTGCCCTTCCTCTTCGTGCTGCATCAGACGTTCAAGATAGCGGGCTATCTGATCCACCTCCAGATTCACCTGAACTCCGGGACGTAGATCAAGCAAAGTAGTTTCGCTGGCGGTGTGCGGCACTATGGTGAGACGGAAATTGCGGCCATCCACTTCGTTGACCGTAAGGCTGACGCCATCGACGGTAATGGAGCCTTTATGGGCAATGTAACGGGCAAGCTCAGCAGGCGCCTCAAGCCAAAACTCCAGCGCCTTGCCCCTTGGGGTCACGCTGATGACCCGCGCCATACCATCCACATGGCCACTGACCAGATGCCCGCCCAAGCGGGTGTTTGGCGTGACCGCCTTTTCCAGGTTGACTTTGGTGCCGACACTGTAGCGGTCAAAGCCGGTGAGGCTAACGGTTTCAGCCGAAATATCGGCCACATAACCATCCGCCAGGCGTTCAACCACGGTCAGACACACGCCGTTGGTGGCAATGCTGTCACCCAATTGGACATCGCCAAGATCCAGCTTGCCGCTGGCCACAGTCAGACGAATATCATCACCACGGCGCTCCAGGGCTCGTATTGTACCGACAGCTTCAATTATTCCGGTAAACATTCAATCACCTATCTTGAGAGTAAGCCGGGTATCATTGCCAAGCTTACGTTGATCTGTTACCCGTATCGCCGGGGTATCGGCTATCTGCTGATAGTTTGGCAAGGCCAGCAGGTTTCGGCCAGCGGCGCCAAGCAGTTTCGGGGCTTGGTAGAGCAACAGCTCATCGGCCAACCCGGCACTAATAAAGGCGCCGCAAAGCGTTGCCCCGGCCTCGACCAACACCGCATTGCAGCTCTGGTTCAGGTGTTGCAGCAGCGCCGCGATATCGACTCTGTTGTCTTCACCGGCCAACACCAAAGTGGTGACATAAGGCGGCAAAGCGGCCAGGAACTCATCCTCATAGGGGCGGCAGCTGACCAAGAGCACTGGGCTGACAATCTTCAATAACCTGGCATCGAGCGGCATACGGCAGTTACTGTCGAGTATCACTCGCAGCGGTTGAATGAGTTCCTGCTCACTCAAGGTTTCACCCAGGCTGCCAAGCTCAGCGTGCCGGACATTCAAGGAAGGGTCATCGGCCAATACGGTTTCAATGCCGGTGAGCAGAGCGCAGCTGCGGGCCCTGAGCCTTTGCACGTCGCGGCGCGCCTCGGGGCCGGTTATCCACTTGGACTCGCCGTTGGCCAACGCCGTCTTGCCATCGAGACTCGCCGCCAGCTTGAGAGTGACCCAGGGGCGATTTCGCTCCATCCGCGATAAAAAGCCTGGATTCAACGCTCTGGCCTGCTCGGCCAAGAGACCGCTCTGCACCTGGATCCCGGCTGCCTGCAGCATGCCGATACCTCGGCCGGCCACCTGAGGGTTGGGATCTGTCATTGCCACCACCACCCGCTTGAGGCCATGTTTAATTAAGGCTTCGGCACAGGGCGGCGTGCGACCATAGTGACTGCAGGGTTCGAGGGTGACATAGGCAGTAGCGCCGCGGGCCTTGTCAGCGGCCATTTTCAGGGCATGTACTTCGGCATGGGGCTCACCGGCACGCTGATGCCAGCCTTCGCCGACAATCTTGCCATCGGCATCTATGATAACGCAGCCGACATTGGGGTTGGGACGGGTTGTATAACGGCCACGGCGAGCCAGCATTATGGCGCGGCTCATCATGGCGATATCAGTATTGGACCACATGGGGGTTTCCGTTACTTAACAGTTGGCTGTGACTGACAGCCTATTTTTTCTCCAGCTTGGCAATCGCTTCACCAAACTCTGACACATCTTCAAAGGCACGATACACGGAGGCAAAGCGAATATAGGCCACCTTATCCAGCTCGATAAGATGATCCATCATCAGGTTGCCGATCATTTCCGAAGTCACTTCCCGCTCGCCTGTGGCTCTGAGGGTGGACTTGATCTTGCTGATCGCCTCTTCAATCTTATCCATGGAAACCGGACGTTTCTCGGCGGCGCGCAGCATACCGCCGCGCAGCTTGTCCTCATCGAACGGTTGCCTGCTGCCATCGCGCTTGATCACTCTGGGCATGACGAGCTCGGCACCTTCAAAGGTGGTAAAGCGTTCATGACACAGAGTACATTCCCGGCGACGGCGCACCTGATGACCGTCTGCCACCAGCCTGGAATCTATCACCTTGGTATCCGTCGCACTGCAAAATGGACAATGCATTATGCCTCCTGGTGCTCAGTTGCCGGCAGCGGCTGCTGCTAAATGGCAGAAACAAAAATGGCCGCTGAATTCAGCGGCCATCGAAGTTTATCCTATTCCCTTGAAAAGGTTAACCGTAAACAGGGAAGCGAGCGCACAGTTCCAGCACCTGGCCCTTCACGCGCTCGATAACGGCGTCATCGTGAGCATTGTCGAGCACATCACAGATCCAGCCGGTCAGTTCACGGGCTTCAGCTTCCTTGAAACCGCGGCGAGTGATGGCCGGAGTACCGATACGCACCCCGGAGGTCACAAAGGGTGAGCGGGGGTCGTTAGGCACTGAGTTCTTGTTGACTGTGATGTTGGCACGGCCCAGAGCGGCGTCGGCTTCTTTACCGGTCAGCTCACGGCCAATCAGGTCCACCAGCATCAGATGGTTGCTGGTACCGCCGGAAACTATCTTGTAACCGCGCTCGAGGAACACCTCAACCATGGCCTTGGCGTTATTGACCACCTGCTGCTGATAGGTTTTGAATTCCGGCTCCAGTGCTTCTTTGAAGGCCACGGCTTTACCGGCGATAACGTGCATCAGAGGACCACCCTGACCGCCCGGGAATACCGCGGAATTCAGCTTCTTGTACAGATCTTCATCGTCAGCAGCCGACAGAATCACACCACCGCGGGGACCGGCCAGTGTCTTGTGAGTGGTCGAAGTCACCACGTGGGCGTGCGGCACAGGGTTAGGATAAACACCGGCAGCGATAAGACCGGCCACGTGTGCCATATCGACAAACAGGTAAGCGCCAATCTTGTCGGCGATTTCACGCAGCTTGGCCCAGTCAACTATGCCTGAGTAGGCCGAGAAGCCGCCGATGATCATCTTGGGCTTGTGTTCCAGCGCCAGCGCTTCGAGTTCGCTGTAGTCAATCTTGCCAGACTCATCGATACCGTAAGGGATGATGTTGTACAGCTTGCCGGAAAAGTTAACCGGAGAGCCGTGGGTCAGGTGACCACCGTGAGCCAGGTTCATCCCCAGTACGGTATCGCCGGGTTGCAGCAACGCCATATAAACCGCGCTGTTGGCCTGTGAACCTGAGTGTGGCTGAACGTTGGCGTAAGTAGCGCCAAACAGCTGCTTGGCACGCTCAATTGCCAGAGTCTCCACCACATCGACATACTCACAACCACCGTAGTAACGCTTGCCGGGATAACCTTCGGCATACTTGTTGGTCAGTTGTGAGCCCTGGGCTTCCATGACTCTGGGACTGGTGTAGTTTTCGGAGGCGATCAGCTCAATGTGCTCTTCCTGACGACGGGTTTCATCCTCAATCGCCTTGAACAGCTCAGGATCATAGTCGGCAATGTTCATACTTTTCTTCAGCATCTGTCACTCCAGCTGGCAAATCTTATTGGTAGGGTTGCGCGGTATTCTACTCTGAGTGTGACAAATATCCCAGTCGCAGGATGATGAAAATCCTTGTGTCAGCAGATGACTATGTTTCATTTGCTGAACAATGGTGCCGCTATCCGGCCGCATCTGGCAGGAGCCCTGGCAAATTGGTAAACTGCCGCCAGTTTAGGAAAACTCAGTTCAGGACAACAGAGAAACAATATGGCTCAGTTTGTATACAGCATGCTGAGGGTCGGCAAAATAGTGCCGCCCAAAAAGCAGATCCTCAAAGATATTTCATTGAGTTTCTTCCCCGGCGCCAAAATTGGTGTCCTGGGTCTCAACGGCTCGGGTAAATCCACCCTGTTGAAAATCATGGCAGGTCTGGACACCGAAATTGAAGGTGAAGCCCGTCCCATGCCGGGACTCAAGATAGGTTACCTGCCCCAGGAGCCCCAGCTTGATCCCAACAAGACAGTACGGGAAACCATAGAAGAAGCCGTCAGCGAAGCCAAAAACGCCCTCAAGCGTCTGGATGAAGTCTATGCGGCCTATGCCGAGCCGGATGCCGACTTCGACGCCCTGGCCAAGGAGCAAGGCGAGCTGGAAGCCATCATTCAAGCGCAGGATGCCCATAATCTGGACAACATTCTCGAGCGCGCCGCCAACGCCCTGCGTCTGCCGGAATGGGACGCCAAGGTGGAGGTGCTCTCCGGGGGTGAACGTCGCCGGGTGGCCATCTGTCGTCTGCTGCTGGAAAAGCCGGAGATGCTGCTGCTGGACGAACCGACCAACCACCTGGATGCCGAATCCGTTGCCTGGCTGGAGCACTTCCTGCAGGAATACTCAGGCACTGTAGTCGCCATTACCCACGACCGTTACTTCCTCGACAATGCCGCCGGCTGGATCCTGGAACTGGACCGGGGTGAAGGTATCCCATGGCAGGGCAACTACTCCTCCTGGCTGGAGCAGAAAGATGCCCGTCTGAAGCAGGAAGCCGCCAGCGAAAGCGCCCGCCAGAAGACGATCGCCAAGGAATTGGAGTGGGTGCGTCAGGGTGCCAAGGGACGTCAGTCCAAGGGCAAGGCCCGTATGGCCCGCTTCGAAGAGCTGAACAGCTCAGATTATCAGCGCCGCAACGAGACCAATGAGCTGTTTATTCCGCCCGGTCCTCGTCTGGGTGACAAGGTGATTGAGGTGCGTAATCTCACCAAGAGCTATGGTGACCGCATTCTGATAGACAACTTAAGCTTCAGTGTTCCCAAGGGCGCCATCGTCGGTATTATCGGTGCCAACGGTGCCGGTAAGTCGACCCTGTTCAGAATGCTCAGTGGCGCCGAACAACCGGACAGCGGTGAAATCGAGATAGGTGATACGGTACAAATCGCCTCTGTGGAACAGTTCCGTGACTCGATGAACGACAAGAACACGGTTTGGGAAGAGATTTCCGGCGGTCAGGACATAATGCGGATCAACAATCTGGAGATCCCGAGCCGCGCCTATGTCGGTCGCTTCAACTTCCGTGGTGGCGATCAGCAGAAGATCATCGGCTCACTTTCCGGTGGTGAACGTAACCGGGTGCATCTGGCCAAGCTGCTGCAAGCCGGCGGCAACGTGTTGCTGCTCGACGAACCGACCAACGATCTGGACGTGGAAACTCTGCGGGCACTGGAAGAAGCGCTGTTGGAATTCCCGGGCTGCGCCATGGTGATCTCGCACGACCGTTGGTTCCTCGACCGTATCTGTACTCACATCCTCGACTACCGTGACGAGGGTCAGGTTAACTTCTACGAAGGTAACTACACAGAATACTCGGCCTGGCTGAAAAACCAATTCGGTGCCGATGTGATTGAGCCGCACAGACTCAAGTACAAGCGGATGACCAAGTAGGGCCTCAAGGGCAATACCCACAGTCATACATAAAAAAACGGAGGTAGCTGCCTCCGTTTTTTATTCCCTGAACATCACGTCATTCAAATAGCATAGGCCAGAGGCGGTTACGTAAATCGATTTTCCAGTCACATTTTCGTACTGGAATTTGCGCTTTTTTACACTCATTTACCAGCTTTATGCATAAGGCTAACGTAAAATAGGTGCCCTCAAGATCCGCAATGGACCTCTACCGGAATCAGATAAGACACCATGAAGAAAAGCTACATAGGACTAGTGGTCCTTGGCCTTTGTGTGGCCACCTATCTCCTATTGACGCCAACGGCAGAAAATACCGTCAAAAAGCCCGGCTCAGGCATGGGGATGGGGATGGGCAAAGCCGCCGTTCCCGTAATTACCGCCACAGTCACAGAGCAATCCCTGGCGCAATCCCTGACTCTGATAGGCAAGCTGGAAGCAGAACGCTCGGTCACCATAGCGCCTCAAGTCGCCGGCAAGATAGACGCTATCGCAGTGCGCTCCAATCAAGAGGTGAAGGCAGGTGAACTCTTGCTGGTTTTGGAAGAATCCAAGGCCAAGGCGGCAGTGATGGAAGCCGAATCTTATCTGGCCGATGAGCGGCGTAAGTTGGGCGAATATGAAAAACTGATCGGCCGCAACGCCATTACCCAGACAGAAATTGATGCCCAACGCGCCAGCGTCAGTATCGCCGAAGCCAGGCTGGCCTCGGCCAGGGCCGAACTATCCTACCATCATCTGCGGGCTCCCTTTTCCGGTACAGTGGGCCTGGTGGATTTCAGCAAGGGTAAGCTGGTGAGCCAAGGAACCGAACTCTTGAGTCTCGATGATCTGAGCTTGTTGCGGCTCGATCTGCAGGTGCCCGAGTCTTATCTGTCGCAACTGAGTGTCGGCATGCAGGTACAAGGCAGCAGCAGTGCCTGGAACGGCCAACTATTTCAGGGCAAGGTGGTTGCCATAGATCCCAGAGTCAACCCGGATACACTCAATGTCAGGGTAAGGGTAGAGTTCAACAACCCAAACAAACACTTGAGGCCTGGCATGATGTTGTCGGCCACCCTGACCTTCCCACCACTGCATCAGGCGGTAGTGCCGGTGCAGGCGTTGGAGTATTCCGGCACCAAGCGTTATGTCTATCGCATCGATGAAAGCAGCATAGCCCACCGCACCGAAGTGCATCTGGGCGCCCGGGTCGACAATCTGGTGCTGATCACAGATGGCGTCAGCCAAGGGGATCGCATTGTTGTTCAGGGGCTGGTGAATATTCGTGATGGCGCCAGTGTCAAGCCCTTGACCGCCGAAGCAGTACAGCAGACCGGGGAGCTTCACTGATGTTGTTATCCGATGTATCGGTCAAACGGCCAATCAGTGCCATAGTGCTGAGCCTGCTTTTGTGTGTCTTTGGTCTGGTGTCTTTCAGCAAGCTGTCGGTGCGGGAAATGCCGGATGTGGAGAGCCCGGTCGTCACTGTGATGACCACCTATGAAGGGGCCAGCGCCTCTATCATGGAGAGTCAGGTCACCAAAAACCTTGAGGATGAGCTGACAGGCATCAGCGGTATCGATGAAATCACCTCGGTGAGCCGCAACGGCATGTCGCGGATCACTGTGACCTTCAAATTGGGCTGGAATCTCACCGAAGGGGTGAGCGATGTCCGTGATGCGGTGGCCAGGGCGCAGCGCAGGCTGCCGGAAGAGGCCAACGACCCGGTAGTCTCCAAAGACAACGGCTCGGGCGAGCCCTCCATCTATGTCAACTTGAGCTCCAGCGAGATGGATCGTACCCAGCTCACTGACTATTCCCGCCGGGTACTGGAAGATAAGTTCAACCTGATCACAGGGGTCAGCTCGGTGGATATCTCAGGTGGTCTCTACAAGGTGATGTATGTGCGCCTCAAGCCTGAGCAGATGGCCGGTCGCAATGTCACTGTGCAGGATATCCTTACAGCCCTCAAGGCGGAGAATATGGAATCCCCCGGCGGCGAGCTGCGTAACGACACCACTGTGATGACAGTGCGCACCGCCCGCCTCTATCTGAGCCCTGAGCAATTCGACTATCTGCAGGTCAGCAGCGCAAACGGCTCGCCGGTTTATCTCAAGGATGTGGCCGAGGTGTTTGTCGGCGCCGAGAATGAAAACTCCACTTTCAAGAGCAATGGCATAGTCAACCTCAGCCTGGGGATAGTGCCGCAATCGGATGCCAATCCGCTGGATGTCGCCAAAGATGTTTACAAGCAGGTGGACGCACTGCAAAAGTTTCTGCCGGCCGGTACCCAGCTATATGTGGACTACGACTCGACCGTGTTTATCGATCAGGCCATAGACGAGGTGTATTACACCCTCTATATCACGGCGGCGCTGGTACTGCTGGTACTGTATATTTTTATCGGCCAGCTGCGGGCAACGCTTATTCCTGCTGTGACTGTGCCGGTATCGCTGATCTCGGCCTTTATGGCCGCCTACTTCTTGGGCTTTTCCATCAACCTGCTGACCCTGATGGCACTGATCCTGGCCATAGGCCTGGTGGTGGATGACGCCATTGTGGTGGTAGAGAATATCTTTCACCACATAGAGCGCGGGGAAGATCCGCTGCTGGCCGCCTACAAGGGCACCCGCGAAGTGGGCTTTGCCGTTATTGCCACCACGGCGGTATTGGTGATGGTATTTCTGCCCATCTCCTTTATGGAAGGCATGGTCGGCTTGCTGTTCACCGAGTTTTCCGTGCTGCTGGCGGTGTCTGTACTGTTCTCATCCCTGGTCGCGCTAACACTGACACCTGTGCTCAGCAGCCAGTTGCTCAAGGCCAATGTCAAACCCAACGCCTTCAACCGCGCCTTGAATCGATTCTTTGCCGCGCTCGAGCTTAAGTATCGCGCCATGGTGGCCATTGCCATACGTCACAAGGTTGCGGCGCCCCTGGTGATCCTCGCCTGTATCGGCGGCAGCGCCTTGCTGGTAAACCATATTCCTGCACAGCTGGCGCCGCAGGAAGACCGCGGAGTGATCTTCGCCTTTATCAAGGGCGCCGAAGGCACCAGCTATAACCGCATGACAGCCAACATGGATATAGTACAGGATAGGCTGATGCCGCTGCTGGGCCAGGGCGTGCTCAAGTCCTTCAGTGTGCAGGCGCCGGCCTTTGGTGGCCGCGCCGGTGATCAAACAGGTTTTGTGATCATGCAGCTCGAGGATTGGGAGGACAGGGATATCAACGCCGATCAGGCGCTGGTGATGATAGCCCAAGTATTGAAAGATATTCCCGATGTGATGGTGCGTCCCATGTTACCCGGCTTCCGTGGCCGCTCCAGTGAGCCGGTGCAGTTTGTTATCGGCGGATCCGACTATAAAGAGCTGTTCAAATGGGCACAGCTGCTGCAACAGGAGGCCAACAGCAGTGGCCTGATGCGCGGCGCCGATCTGGATTATGCCGAAACCACCCCTGAGCTTCTGGTCACGGTTGACCGACAAAGGGCGGCAGAGCTTGGTGTCAGTGTTGCCGATGTTTCGGAAACCCTGGAGGTGATGCTCGGCGGCCGCAAGCAAACCACTTATGTGGACAGGGGTGAAGAGTATGATGTCTACGTGCGCGGGGATGAAAAACAGTTCAGCAGCATGAGCGACCTCAGCCAGATCTATATGCGGACCACCAAGGGCGAGCTGGTTACCCTCGACAGCCTGACGCATATCGAAGAAGTGGCCTCGCCGCAGCGACTGAGCCATACCAATAAACAAAAATCCATCACCATCAAGGCTAACCTCATGGATGGCGCCACTCTGGGGGAAGCACTGGATTTCCTCGACGCCAAGGCGATTGAATCCCTGCCCGGTGATATCAGTATCAGCTACACAGGTGAGTCGAAAGACTTCAAGGAAAACCAGAGCAGCATGCTGCTGGTATTCGGTTTGGCCCTCTTGGTGGTTTATCTGGTGCTGGCGGCTCAGTTCGAAAGCTTTATCAACCCACTGGTGGTGATGTTGACCGTCCCTATGGGGGTTTTCGGCGGCTTCCTTGGTCTGTGGCTGACACAACAAGGACTCAACCTCTACAGCCAGATAGGGATGATCATGTTGATAGGCATGGTAACCAAGAACGGGATTCTGATCGTCGAATTTGCCAACCAACTGCGAGACAAGGGGCTGGCCTTCGAACAGGCGGTTATCGATGCCTCAGCGCGGCGTTTGCGGCCTATCCTGATGACCTCCTTCACCGCGATTGTCGGCGCGATTCCGCTTATCTTCTCCACTGGTGCCGGCTCTGAGAGCCGTATTGCCGTGGGTACTGTGGTGTTCTTCGGTATGGCGTTTGCGACCTTTGTCACCCTGTTGGTGATCCCGGCCATGTATCGACTCTTGTCCTATAACACCAAGTCGCCCGGCCATGTCAAAGACAGGCTCAATGCCGCTATCGCCCGGCAGCAGGCGCAGATAAACATAGGCTCAGGTTCAGATTGATTCTGTCTGGGTCAATAAGGAGCCTCAATAAAACAAGGGATGCCAAGCGGCATCCCTTGTTTTATTGAGGAGTCAAAGAAAAGCTATTCCTTGAACAGCATCTCAAAGCCGCCCCAGATCATTCTCTTGCCATCGAACGGCATATCGCCGAGAGTCTCGGGAACGGAAGGATCTGTCATGATAAACTGCATGCCTTTATCACGCGTGGCCTTGTCCGGCCAAAGGATCCAGGAAACCACCACAGTCTCGTCGTCTTGGCGCTTTACCGCCATAGGCATGGAAGTAAGCTTACCTTCCGGGACATCATCCCCCCAGCATTCTACCAGCTCCAAAGCGCCCTGAGACTTGAACAGACCCGCCGCCCGGCGTGCATGCTCAAGATATTGCTGTTTCTTGGCGCTGGGAACCGGAGCGACCACCACATCGATATAACTCATTTTCGCCTCCTTTGCTCTGTTATCCCTGAACTTGCATCTTCCCTTGCAAGTGTAGGAGGCGAAACGGCATTTTGCCGTCTGAGTCAGTGGTTATCTGTCAGCCTGCCAGTATTCACAGCAGCAAGCCTGGATCAGCGCTTTATTTTATTTAGCCCGGGTTTGGCCAGGATTGGCTGTGCTCAAGCCAAGCGCATTTGAAGCTTCAGGCCTCAGATACTTTGATGCTCTACTCTTGAGGCACTCAGCAGGTTGTCATGCACGGGACAACGATGGCAGACAGTATCGAGAAACTGCTGCTTCTGCTCTGCCGTCAAGTCGGCATCGATATCGGCATCCAAGGTGATACGGCGAAATCCGACAGGATCCTCGCTGACTTTCCCCAGCAAACCGTCGGAATTCATCTCGCCACGCACCTTGATATTCATCCCCCGGAGATCGATTTTCTGCTCTCTGGCCACCATTCTGGCAATGGCAGAAATACAGCCCCCCAGAGAAAACAGGAAAGTCTCCAGCGGATTGGCCCCTTCGTTACCGGCCGTCGGTTGGTCAATGACCAAGGTATGCTCACGCACCTGTGCTGTCACTTTCCAGCCTTTACCCATTTTGGTTTCAAGTTCAATAATCTTTTCTGGCATGGTACTACCTCATCCATTAGAAAAATTTTAATGAGATTAATCTAATGATTATTGTAATGCAAACCCGTATAACGTAACTGTCGCCAAGCTCACAACTCAAAAACTTGTCTCGCTGAGACTATCGAAAAGACTAAGACTCAGGTACTATTTTTAGTCTTTATAACCGGGCCGCTCAACCAAAGGACGAGAATGAGATCTGGAATAATAGCTGTATTAATTTGTTTTCTTTGCATATTACCTACCAAGTCAACCAGGGCAACCCCTCAGAATAAAGTCTTACTCGCCGCCGAAGACAGTTGGCCCCCTTTCGCCGACAGAACCGGGCAAGGCTTATCTCACCAACTGATCGCCGCGGCTTTTTCTATTGAACATATCCAAGTGGAAAGCTTGGTAGTACCCTACTCCAGAGCCTTGATGATGGCCCGAAAGGGCCAGGTTCAAGGAGTGTTCAATGTCACTCGTGAGCGCAGTACTGAGGCGGGTTTTCTGTTTGGTGAAGAGCCACTGTTTATTGCCAATGCCTCCTTCTACTACAACAAAAACCGGCCACTGAGTGCCCAAAACAAATGGCAACTTCCGAGGGGGAGTGTCGTAGGGGTTATCAAAGGTTATGAATATGGCGATGAATTCGCCAAACTAAGCAAACAGTTGCAGCTGGTTCAGGTCGCCAGTCAGGAACAACTGCTCAATCTCCTGCTGCTCAACCGTATAGATGCCGCCATTATGTTCGACAAGGTGGCCGAAGGCGTTATCAAACGTATGGGAGTGAAGGAGGAGATTCTGCCGGCATTTCCCAACCATCAGAGCCGAATATTCCTGGCATTCTCACTGCAGGACGCCGACTCACCGGCTTTGGCCAAGGCATTGGATAAAGGGTTGCGACAGATGAAACAAAGCGGTCAATATCAGCAAATAATCAACAATGGTCGCTTCTGAGTGCTCATCTTTCGCTATCACAGTGTTAAACTGCCGGGCACGAATCTACCACAGGTATCCGCATGCAACTCAGCTTCAGCCCTTGGTTCCATTTTCAATTGCAGATCTACTACGAAGACACAGATTTTTCCGGCGTGGTGTATCACCCCAATTTTCTGAAGTACTTCGAGCGCGCCCGTGAACAGGTCATAGGGGCCAACGAACTCAAACGCCTGTGGCATTCGGATGGAATAGGTTTTGCGGTCTACCGCTCCGAGCTTACCTGTCAGGAAGGGGTCGAATTTGCCGATATCCTGGATGTCCGTACCCGCTTTGCCTTCGAAAGCAAATACCGCACCGTGTGGGAACAGGAGATCTGGCGTGAAAACGCTGTCAGGGCTGCGGTCAACGGCAGGGTGGAAATGGTATGCATGAATAGTCAGCGTCAGCTTTGTCCCATGCCTGCGACACTACTCGAACAGTTGGCTGCTCAACTACAGCAGATTGAGTTCCCTTGAGTTCAGCCTGCTGTCTTGGCATGTATGCAGTGTTTAGCGTACCAGTACTCCAGTTCCGGCGCCGTTTTGGGTTTGGCAACAATATCTCCCTGCAGTTGGTCAGCCCCCATGGAAATTAGCACCTGTTTCAGCGCCATCGACTCTACCCCCTCGACAGTGACCTCAAACCCCAGCGACTTGGCCATCTGAATACTGGCACGCATGATATGCTTGGCATTACTGTTGCTGAGCAGCTCTTCGTTAAAGGCCTTGTCGATTTTGACTTCATCTACCGGCAGATTTTTCAAATAGGCCAGCGACGAGTGCCCGGTACCAAAATCATCTATCGCCAGGCGAATATCCAGTTGCCGCAGCCGCTCCAGGATTTTTATCGCCTGCTCGAGGTCGGCCATCAGGCTGCTCTCGGTGATCTCTATCGCCAGCACATCACCCGGCAACTGGTATTCTTGCAATTGACGTTCAATCTCCTGCAGCATGCAGCCGTTGTTGAGGTCCTGCGCCGAGAGGTTAAGTGCAATTCGCACTTTAAAGCCACCACTGCGCCACTTACGCTGCTGTAGCATCACCTGCTCCAGCGCCCAATGACTCACCAGGCCTATCATGCCGGAATACTCAGCCAACGGAATAAACTCGGCCGGAGAAATGGCGCCGAATTTCGGATGTTCCCAGCGAATAAGCGCTTCGACCTGGCGACAAAGGCCGCTGTTCACCTCTTCTTTGGCCTGGTAAACCAGATACAACTGACCTGTCTTCAACGCCTTGGGCAGACTGTTGATGATCTCCAGCTCGCGCATTTGGATACTGTCTTCACCCGTCTGATAACCGGCCAGCAGATCACGGCTATTGCGGGCCTTTTTCAGCGCCAGATCCAGGCGGCGCAACATCAAGCTGAGATTGGTATGATGAGCATGTAAATCCAGATAACCCATCTGAATGCGAATACTTACAGGCGTACCGTCAATATCAAAAGGCACCTGCAACCTGCCCCGCAGCCGATGAAGATCTTCTTCTGTCTGTTGCTGCTCAAAGTACAGCAGAAACTCATCTTCATTCATTCGCGCCAATAACCTGGGCCCATGTTGCAACCCCAGCAGGCGGTCTGCCATCTGCTTGAGCAGCTGATCACCAAAGGCAAAGCCAAACAGGTCATTGACGTAACGGAAACGGTAGATGTCCAGCAGCACCATGGTGCCCTGTTGCAACGGCATCAAGGCGGTAACGCTGCGCTTGAGCCCTACCCGATTGGCAAGGCCTGTGAGTTTATCTTTCCCCACGGGAGGCGGAAGCGCCTGCAGCAACTTCTCCAGACTATTAACCAAATCATAAAATGCGACCGGCACCCAAGGCAGTTCGAGTGGTGCGCGGGCTTTTATCTGATTATCGAGTTGCATGCCAAGCCGCTTGATAAAGCGACGTTCTTTTTGGCGCTGGCGGCGCCACAAAAGGAGAATAAACACAGTAATTAACGCGATAGAAAGCAACCATGGGCCTATCATCAAAGTGGTATTCTCCCGTGAACAACAAAGATGGGTTAATTCAATACTTACTCATAGCTTTGCTTGATTGAATGATATTTATCCAGAAACTCATCACAGCCAAGTAGTTCGGCACTGACGGGTAGACCTCTGTCAACAAAGACTTCCAAACGCTGCTCAAGCTCGGCGCCGGCTCGTAACTCACCGGTATAGAAGGCCGCCGAACGAATAAAATCCAAGTAAGTCACATGATCCGGCAGATAGGGCAGATCGGCCCAGCGTTCGACCACTTCCATCACATCCGGGGCAAAGTCCCAGCTCTTGAGTACCGCCCGCCCTATGGGCCCTTGCATCTTGCGCACCAAGGCTCTTAGCTGATCTATGCTGCCAAAAAGCTCGGGGTGTGCCTCGGCCTCGGTCAGTACCGGCAAGGCACCTATATTGTGCACCAGGCCCGCCAGGGTCAAAGTATCATAATTCAGGCCGCTGCCCGGATGGGTCTTGTTATAGATAAGTAACATGGCGCCGGCCGCAGCGGTAACATCTATTGATGTGCGCCACACTTCGTCCATGACTTCCCACACCATTTCGTTGGTGGAAATAAACAGCTGCTCCATGGCGATAGAGGTAGCGATGGATTTTATCTGCGCCAAGCCTATACGGGTCACCGCGCTGTTGATGTTTTCCGCCGGGATCCCCCGGCTGTAGAAAGCACTATTGGCTACCTTGATCATACGCGCCGATATGGCGGCATCCTGACCTATGATATCGGCAACCTCCCTCAGGCTTGAATCGGGACGACTGACGACTTCCTGCACCCGCATGGCCACTTCCGGCAAAGTGGGTAGCACCAGGGTATCGTTCTTGAGTTTCCGCAACAAACCAACCAAGAGTTGATGTTCGGTAGACATGCACTCTCCAATGTAAAAAAACTGTTCAAATACTGTGACTCAGTATATCAGCAACCCCGGCGGCCGCGAGCGTAAAAAAGCGTCAAGTGATGTTGACTGCCACTAAAATTCAACCAAGTAACAACTTGCCGGGATTGAAGACCTCGTAATGGCTTGCCAAGTTGAGCCATTCAGGCAATTTTAAATGGCCAAAGTTTACTGATTGGTAACCCGGGGCGGGGATATTTGATAGCCCGGCCCTAATTGAGTAAAATGCCGCCCCTGCTGCCAAGTCGCGCAACCGCCGGACTGCCGTTAATTGAGAGTAAATTATGTTTAAACCAGAGCTTCTGTCTCCCGCCGGGACCCTGAAAAATATGCGTTATGCCTTTGCCTATGGTGCAGATGCCGTATATGCAGGCCAACCCAGATACAGCTTAAGGGTACGTAACAACGACTTTAAGATGGAAAATCTGGCTACGGGTATTCAGGAAGCCCATGCTCTGGGCAAGAAACTCTATGTGGTCAGCAATATCGCTCCCCACAATGCCAAGCTCAAGACCTATATCAAGGACATGGAGCCTGTGGTCGCCATGCAGCCGGATGCCCTTATCATGTCAGATCCCGGTCTCATCATGATGGTTCGTGAAGCCTTTCCCGAGCAGGTGGTACACCTTTCGGTACAGGCCAACGCCATCAACTGGGCCTCGGTCAAATTCTGGCAGTCCCAGGGGATTAAACGCGTGATCCTCTCCCGCGAGCTGTCACTGGATGAAATCGAAGAGATCCGTCAGCGTTGCCCGGACATAGAGCTGGAAGTGTTTGTTCACGGCGCACTGTGCATGGCCTATTCCGGCCGTTGCCTGTTGTCCGGCTATATCAATAAGCGCGACCCTAACCAAGGCACCTGCACCAACGCCTGCCGCTGGAAGTATGATGCCCACGAGGCCAAGGAAAATGAAACCGGCGACATAGTCGCAGTCAATCCGGTGCAGATAGAGCAGCCGACTTTAGGCCAGGGCCCAAGCAGCGATCAGATTTTCCTGCTGCAGGAGGCCAACCGCCCCGGCGAATATATGCCGGCCTTCGAAGACGAGCACGGCACCTACATAATGAACTCCAAAGATCTGCGCGCCATTCAGCATGTAGAGCGCCTGAGCCGTATCGGCGTGGATTCATTGAAGATTGAAGGCCGCACCAAGTCCTTCTACTACGTGGCGCGCACGGCGCAGCTTTACCGTCAGGCCATAGACGATGCCGCAGCCGGAAAAGACTTCGACCGCAGCCTGATGAACCGCCTGGAAGGCTTGGCTCACAGGGGCTACACCGAGGGCTTCTTGCGCCGTCATGTTCACGATGAGTACCAGAACTACGAATACGGCCACTCTATCAGTGACAACCAGCAGTTTGTCGGTGAGTTTACCGGTAAGCGTAACGCCGAAGGCCTGGCCGAAATCGAAGTGAAGAACAAGTTTTTGCTGGGTGACAGCCTGGAGATGATGACACCGCAAGGCAACATCAACCTGACATTGGAAAGTTTGCAAAACCGTAAGGGCGAAGCCGTTGAGGCAGGTTTAGGATCGGGCCATACTGTCTATATGCCGGTACCGGCCGATTTGGAACTGGACTCGGCCATCTTGCTGCGTAACTTGCCGGAAGGAACTGATACCCGCAATCCACACGCCGCAACCAAGTGAATCCTGTCTTCCTGAGTATGTTCTCAACCTTTACACGAAAGGCTGCCTTCAGGCAGTCTTTCGTTTTACGCAAGCCATAGTGCTCTATAACAATCCCTTTGTAGCCATGCACACTGGTTATCAATAATAGTGCTGCCGACAGGTGCTCCCCCTATGATAAAATCTGTGTTATGACTTAGCTTGAGCGCCACTTGCCACTATTTTTGTGCGCCAAGCATTGAACGAAAACCTGCAAGACAGGATAAGTAATTTCGAGGAAAGACAAGGCAATGGCCTTAATCATTGATGACAGCTGCATTAACTGCGATATGTGTGAGCCCGAGTGTCCCAACCAAGCCATCACTATGGGTGAAGAGATCTATGAAATAGATCCGGCGCGCTGCACCGAATGTGTTGGCCACTATGACAACCCAACCTGTGTTTCTGTCTGCCCTATAGACTGTATCGACAAGGATCCCGAACATCAGGAAACCCAAGACGAATTGCTGGTAAAATACGCTCAATTGACCGGCAAGCTATAAGGATAAAATGATGAAAACATTACTGCTTCTTGTTGCATTACTTAGTCTTGGCGCCTGTGCCGAGCTCAAGGAAACCGGCCGTACCATAGGCCACACCACCAGAGACGTGACCAAGGAGATAGGCCACACCACCCGGGATGTGACCCGTGAAATCGGCCACGCCTCCCGTGATGCCGCCAAATCGGTCAAGGAAGAATTGAAAAACTGAGCCATCACGCCCAAGAAATTCAAGCCCTTTCTCGCCAGCCAACCGGGCAAAGCTCAGCCTGGTTGGCAAGCGCATTCAAACATTAGAGTTATCAAGCGGCATTGGCCCGCATACCGTGAGGCACGGGCAAGCCGGCTTCATTCACATTGACGAAGACCATCTTGTCAATGCTGACAATAGGCGCCAGATTCAGTTTATTGCGCACTTCGCAGCGAATGGTGATGGAAGTATGCCCCAGGCTGATAAGCTCAAGGCCAAATTCAATCACATCCCCAAGCTTTGCCGGGGTCATAAAGTTGATTTCCGAGATAAGCTTGGTCACATGGCTGACACTCTTCATCTGGCATGCGGCGAAGATGGCCGCTTCCTCATCAATCCAGCTCATCAACTGTCCACCGAACAAGGCTCCCGCCGGGTTGAGATGTTCGTGTTTAACCAAACGCCGACTGTAGTATTTCATGTTTGCGTCCTCGCATTCGCCTATGATTGAAATTCGCACTTGAACTAAAGCAAATTGGACGCCAAACATTCAATCAATATAATTCAATAAGTTACACCAAACTTATGCTCATAAATACCATTGCGATGCACCAGGATAACTCCTGCTGCACCCTAATGGACCGTGCTCAAACCTGGCTGAGCACCCGTTTGAAGGCCTGCAGAGTCTTGTCGATATCAGCAGCGCTGATATCTTTGTGAGTCACCAGGCGTAGTTGCCGAGCGCCGCTGATACGCACTCCTTCCTGCAACAAGCCTTTGACCAGAGCTTCAATATCCACTTCATCGGCCAAAGTGGCAAACACCATATTGGTTTGTACCTGGCTCATATCCAATGCCAACTCTTCCAACTGACTCAAACCTTCGGCCAAAGCCTTGGCATTGGCGTGATCTTCCGCCAAACGCGCCACCTGCTCAGTCAAGGCCAGCTCGGCTGCCGCAGCCAGAATACCGGCCTGGCGCATTCCGCCACCCAGCATCTTCCGCCAGCGACGCGCCTTATTAATAAGCCGCTCATCTCCGAGTAATAAAGAGCCAACCGGTGCCGCTAACCCCTTGGATAGACAGATAGATACCGAGTCGAAATATTGGGTTATATCGGCTATCTCCAACCCCTGCGCCACAGCAGCATTGGCCACCCGTGCGCCATCAAGATGGATTTTCAAACCGTGATTGAAGGCCAACTGCTGCGCCTTGGCCAGGTATTCCTGTGGCAATACCTTTCCACCTATGGTGTTTTCCAGGCTTAATAGACGGGTGCGGGCAAAGTGAAAATCATCGGGTTTGATGGCAGCGCGAATATCTTCAAGCGCTACACTGCCGTCGGCCTGATTATTCAGTGGTTGAGGCTGAATACTGCCAAGCACGGCCGCACCACCTCCTTCAAACTTATAATTATGGGCTTGTTGGCCACACAGGTATTCATCGCCCCGCTCGCAGTGGGACATGAGTGCCAACAGGTTGGCCTGAGTGCCCGAGCTGGTAAACAAGGCACTGTCAAAACCGAACATCTCGGCGGCCATGGCTTCGAGGCGATTGACCGTAGGGTCATCGCCGTAAACATCATCGCCCACCTGCGCGGCCGCCATGGCCTGGCGCATCGCCGCAGTAGGTTGGGTCACGGTATCACTTCTGAAATCTATCATCTATCCCCCATATCACATCCAGTTGCCCACATTAAGATACATGGGACAAAACACTCTAGCGCCGCTCGGCTTGACTGTACAGCGCCAGGAGGGCAAAGCTATATAACTGGACTTTTTACCAAATTGACACAGCCAAATAGTCCAAACAAAACGAGAGAAAGACAATCACACACATCAATCAGTAATCCTCATGCAAAGTAAAAAATAAAACCATTTAAAATCATAAAACTAAAAATTTATAACCTAAACAAACCAAATAATACATAAATAAAACTAATCCAAATATTTAAATAAAATCACTGTTAAACTGCGGTATTTTCCGGCAGAATTCTGATCCTCTGTCATTTTGATGCGAATATTATGCAAGAAGCTCAGTTTATCGCCATACTTTGGCTGATTGGTGTACTGGCCGAAGCAATGACCGGCGCCTTGGCGGCGGGTAAAAAACAGATGGATCTCTTTGGCGTGGTAATTATAGGTTGTGCTACCGCCATAGGCGGCGGCACGCTCAGAGACATGCTATTGGGTAACTACCCGCTGATCTGGGTAGAAAACTGGCATTATCTGGTGGCTATCGGCTTTGCTTCACTGCTAACTGTGATAATCGCCCCTGTGATGCGTTACCTGTCAAAGCTGTTTCTGGCAATCGATGCCCTTGGACTGGCTGTGTTTTCCATTGTCGGAGCCCAAAAGACCCTGCTGCTGGGTTTCAGTCCCGTAGTGGCTGTGGTAATGGGTGTGGTTACCGGGGTTTTCGGCGGTATTATTCGCGACATTCTCTGTAATCAGATGCCGCTGATCTTTCGCAAGGAGCTGTACGCAGTGATCTCCATCATCACTGCCGGGCTCTATGTATTTTTGTCGCAATGGCAACTGGCAGAATGGCTAAATCTCAGCCTGTGTCTCACTCTGGGGTTCAGTTTGAGGATGCTGGCTATTAAGTATCACTGGGCCATGCCAACTTTCGACTACCAAACCGGCTCAGATCCACACCTGGATTGATCATACACTTGGCAGATACTGCCAAGCCAAACACAGATCCAACGTATTGTTTTATCTATTGGATCTGTATTGATTCGCCTACAGCTGTAGATGTTTCACCTAACCCTTGATTTTGGAAGCCTATTTGACCTCCAAAACCAAGCTCTAATCCCTAATCCAATACCGAAAACATATGCTGTTTAAGGCTATCAAAATCGGCCGGCAGAACAGCCGAAAGCAGCGGCTTATCAGCCACCCTTTGCAATGCCTCTGGCAGTGGCAGACAGGTGTTCAACTCGCGGTCGACCACATCCTTGAATTTGGCCGGATGTGCGGTTGCCAGAAAAATCCCCTGCTCTTCATCCTGCAGTGACAAACGCAGTGCCTCGGCGGCCACCGCTGCATGGGGCTCTGCCAGATAACCTGTCTGCTCAAGCGCTAACATGGCCTGACGGGTTTGCCCCTCGGAAAGCGCCAAGCCGGACAAGTCAGACAGCGGCCATTTCATCTCGGCAAAAATCGCTTCCACTCTGGGCCAGTTGCTCGGCTCGGACACATCCATGGCGTTGGACATGGTCGCAACAGTTTGCCGCGGCGCCCAATCACCAAAACTCAAATAGCGCGGTACAGTATCATTGCTGTTGGTGGCCGCCACAAAGCGCTTGATGGGCAATCCCATGGCTTTGGCCAGCAGACCCGCGGTCAGGTTACCGAAGTTACCACTGGGGACACTGACAACCGGCGCCGATTGATGCAGCTTTCTATGCTGGGCGACCGCTTCAAAGTAATAACAGATCTGCGCCAGCAAACGGCTGATATTGATGGAGTTGGCCGAGTTCAGGTGCAAACCGTCACGAATATCACTGTCTTCAAAGGCCTGCTTGACCAAATGCTGACAGGCATCGAAGTCGGCTTCGACCGCGACTGTGTGAATATTGCCGCCCAGAGTGGCAAACATCTTCTCCTGCAACTCACTGATCTTGCCTTTGGGATAGAGCACCATCACCCGCACCTTATCCAGGCCAAAGAAGGCATCGGCCACCGCCGCGCCTGTATCCCCGGAGGTCGCGGTCAAAATGGTCAGCGGCTCTGAGCCGCCAAGCTGGTTGAGACACTGAGCCATAAAACGGGCACCGAAGTCTTTGAAAGCCAAGGTTGGCCCATGAAACAGCTCCAGACAACTGCGCTGCGCATCCACCTGCACCAGCGGCAGAGGGAAATTAAACGCTTGCTCCACCAGTTTGTCGACACAGTCCTGCCCCAGTTCATCGGCGAGCCAGGCGCCGAGTATCTGCTTGCTGCGCTCGACAAAAGGCAGAGCCAACAAGGCATCGACATCTGCCAGTTTCGGGATCCGGGTTGGGAAAAAGAGCCCTCGGTCCATG
The DNA here is from genome assembly GCF_047314525.1 of Shewanella sp. BJSY2023SW007. Classification (NCBI taxonomy): domain Bacteria; kingdom Pseudomonadati; phylum Pseudomonadota; class Gammaproteobacteria; order Alteromonadales; family Shewanellaceae; genus Shewanella; species Shewanella sp. BJSY2023SW007. The sequence continues at coordinate 29,007 of NZ_JBKORL010000066.1, forward strand.
CCAAGACCCAGCTTGAGCGCTTCAGTAAAACTTACCCGCTGTGCCGGGTGCTTGAGGTTATAGAGTTCCATATTGATGCCTTAAATTCTTTTTTGGATGAAAATGCGTTTCAGGACAATACCCGGGTGCCTTGCATATCCAGGCGGCAGATGTGAGCAAAGCCGCCCGCTTCGGTTAAATAGTGTTGTTCCAGGTAGCGCTTGGCCTGCTCGGCGCGGGCCAGATCGCCGCTGATAGAAAACAGGGTTGGGCCGCTGCCGGAAATCCCGGTGGCCAACATACCCAGCTCAGACAATCCGCGCCGCGCCGCCAGATACCCTGGGATAGCCTCGGCCCGATAGGGTTCGGCCAACACGTCTTTCAACACAGTCAGCGCCAGCGCCTCATCCTGGCGGTAACAAGCATGAACAAAGGCGCTGAGATTGCGACCAAATTCTATGCAGGTTCCCTTGTCATATTGGTTCGGCATCAAGGCGCGCATGGACGCTGTCGATAATGAAATCCCGGGATAGGCCACCAGCCAGTACCAGGAATCAAAGGCCGGCAAGGGCTCGCAGATACGCCCGGGTAAATCCAGCATCAGTTGCAATCCACCCAAGTAGCAAGGCGCCACGTTGTCATAATGCACCGAGCCACTGATCTCCCCTTCAAAACGCCCCATCAACCCCAGCAAGGCCTGCTCATCATAGGGACGACCAAAATATTCATTGAGACCATAGAGCGCCGCCACCACTGAGCTGGCACTGGAGCCAAGGCCGCTGCCTACCGGCAGGTTCTTGGACAGGGTCAAAGAAACGCCTTGATTGATCCCGGCTTCACCTAGGAAAAACTCGGCGCAGCGATAGACAATATTCTGTTGCGGCTCCTGTGGCAGCTTATGAGCCCAGGGGCCAAGTTGAGTCAGAGAAACGCCGCAAGACGCGGCGCCCACTGTAACTGTATCCCCCAGTAAACTGCCATCAATGGGGGCCAGTGCGGCGCCCAGCAAATCGAAGCCGACACCGACATTTCCCATAGAGGCGGGCGCATAGACAGTCACAGGTGCATTGGCAGGAATAAACTGACTCATGCGCTGACCTCCCGAGTCCAGTTGAGGGTTCTGAGCAAGTCGGCGAACACCCCGGCGGCCGTCACCTCAGTACCGGCACCATAGCCTCTGAGTACAAAGGGGATCGGCTGGTAGTAGCGGCTGTAGAAAGCCAGTGCATTCTCACCACCTTTGACGCTGAACAGGGGATCATCGGCCGCCACTTCGGCGATACGCACCCTGCAACCTGACTCATCTATCTGGCCGACATAACGCAGGCGTTTACCCTTGGCATGGGCGGCAGCGACTCGCTCGGCAACGGCCGCATCCAGCTGTTGCAGAGCCTTCATAAACTGGGCTACATCGCCTGATGCATCGAAGTCATCCGGCAAGACAGACTCCACCTGAATATCATCCAGCTCCAGCGGCAAGCCCACTTCCCGTGCCAAAATCAACACCTTGCGCGCTACATCCATACCATTGAGATCGTCCCTGGGGTCCGGCTCGGTGAAGCACTTTTCCCGGGCAATGGCCGTGGCCTGTGACAGACTCATCCCCTCATCCAGCATACCGAAGATAAACGACAGCGACCCCGAGAGTATCCCCTGGAAACGCAGCAGCTTATCACCGGCAAACAGCAACTTTTTCAGGTTATCGATAACCGGCAAACCGGCGCCGACATTGGTTTCATAAAGGAACTGGCGCCGCTGGGCCAGCGCGGTTTGCCGCAGCGCGCGGTAAAAAGCCAACTCACGGGTATTGGCCTTCTTGTTGGGTGTCACCACGTGCAAACCGGCATTCATCACATCCAGATAACGGCCGGCAATGACATCCGAAGAGGTGCAATCCAGCAATACGGGATTGAGTAACTGCTGCTCCTTGGCCCAGGCCAACATCTGTGTCAGATCAAAGGCGACGGGCGAATCGTTGAGCCTTGACTGCCAATCGGCAAGGGAGATACCGGCGGCGTCGAGCAACATCTTGCCTGAGTTGGCGATGGCGCAAACCCGAATACTAATATGTTGCCCTTTGAGCATGGCTTCCTGCTGTTTTATCTGCTCCAGCAAGCCTGTGCCAATGTTACCGGCGCCAACTAGGAAGACATCGAGATACTGCTGCACATCGAAAAAGCCCTGATGGCAGGCTGCTACCGCATGACGCGTCTTGCGCTGCTCGACCACGGCAGAAATGGAGCGCTCGGACGAGCCCTGGGCAATGGCGATGATATTGACACTGGCCTGGGCCAGGGCCTGAAAGAAGCGCGCAGCCACACCCTTATGGGTACGCATACCGTCACCTATCAGGGACACTATCGCCAGTTGATCCCGCATCTCCAGCGGCTCCAACAGTTCACTCTTGAGCTCTAGTTCAAACTCCTGCTCCAGCGCCCACTTGACTCTGGGGGCATCCAAAGTGGCCACACAGAAACTGATGCTGTACTCACTGGAGCTTTGAGTGATCAGCGATACCGAAACCTTGGCTCTGGCGATGGACTCCAAAATACGCGACGCCATCCCCACCATGCCTTTCATTCCCGGGCCTGAGACGTTGAACATGGTTTGGTTATCCAGATTGGAAATCGCCTTGACCTGCAACCCGGTCTGATCCGGCTGATTGGATACCAGAGTGCCCGGCGCTTTGGGGTTAAAGCTGTTTTTGATGTAGCACGGGATTTGGAACTGGGCTATGGGCGAAATGGTCTTGGGGTGCAGCACCTTGGCGCCAAAATAGGAGAGCTCCATTGCCTCTTGGTAACTGAGCTGGGAGAGCAGCTTGGCATCGGCAACCACCCGGGGGTCGGTATTGTATACCCCATCGACATCTGTCCAGATTTCGCAGCTGTCGGCATCCAGACAAGCAGCCAAAACTGCGGCCGAATAATCCGAACCATTGCGTCCCAGAGTCACCACCTTGCCATCGGCACCGGCAGCGGTAAACCCCGGCATGACCCACACTCTCTGCTCATCGAGTTTAAGCAACGCAAATCTGGGCTTACTGACAGCGATATCCACCACAGACTCCAATGGTGTGCCGACGCCGAGGAATAATTCTCTCGGGTCGAGTAAACCGGCACTGACTCCCTTGGCCTTGAGCACTTCAACCATCAAGGCTGCGGAGAGTCGCTCACCTGCCACCAGGATCTCGGCCCGCACACTGTCAGGACACTCCCCCAGAAGCTGAACCCCAGCCAATTTTGCCCGCCAACTCGCCAACTGTTGTGCCAATACCTTCTTCAGCTGTTGTCTGGCTTCCTCTGCAAAAGATACAGATGCATCGGCATACAAAGCTTCAAATACCTCAGCCACCTTGGCAAGAGCCTCGTCGACATCCCCCTTTGCCAATACCATATCAACCATGGCCAACAGATTGTTGGTTACGGTTGCCGGAGCCGACAGCACTGTGGCCACTTGCTCTTCTCTGGCACTGGTCAGAACAATTTCTGCTGCCATTTCAAACCTTTGCCAGTTTGCCAGCGAGGTACCGCCGAACTTCATCACTTTCATCTGTCTCTCCTTTAAATACCGCGCCCGCCCAGGAAACAAAAAAGCCCGCTCCTTGGTGGGAGCGGGCTTCTTGTTTGCAATTCTTCAGGGTATAGTCAGCCCGCCCCCACACTGGTAATGGTGGTGGTTGTAATGGTGGTAATTACAACTGAGCTTAGCTGATACATTGGGTTTCTATACTCGTTTTATTCTCTTGTGTTCAGGCCGGTTCATTCAGGAGTTTAGCTCCTTGGAATGACAGCAATGCAAACAGGATTGCTTTTTTCTGTAGCATTTGTCAAGGGGCGCTTTCATGAAAATTCTAATAAAATGCCAATCTCATTGAATAAGTCTCACCAAAGTCTGTTTTTAACTGGATAAGTATCAACAAAACTCCCTCATTATAATTAACCTTAACGTAAAGTGTATTTGGCTAAAAAGCTGAGTCTCAGCCAAGCAAGTGCAATCAAAGACACCCAAATAGAATTTTTAGAAAAGACGTTTAAAAAATAATGGCTTTTTTAGTTCCAGCCTGCCCCAAAATGTCATCTTGGCGGCAAAACTCTGTGCAACAGTTGGCATAAGCAACGCTCGGATATCGCCAGCGCGGAAAAAGCACGTTATCATGCGGCCACATTCTGAACGGGAGGCGATATGCAAATCACCCAACACAGCGCGGTTACCATTCACTACCGCCTGACTGACGCCAAGGGTCAGTTGATAGAAAGTTCTTTTGAGGCAGATCCTATGGTCTACCTCCACGGTATGGAAAACCTGATCCCGGGACTTGAAAAAGCACTGGAAGGCAAGAGCAAAGGCGATACGCTGGAAGTGACCATAGAATCTGAAGAAGCCTATGGCCCATACCATGATGGTCTGCGTCAGGAAGTTCCTCTGGAAGCCTTTGGCGATATCCAGGACATAGTACCTGGTATGCGCTTCATCGCCGAAACTGAAATGGGCCAGCGCCCGGTACAAGTGACCGAAGTACTGGACAACAGTGTTATCGTTGATGGCAACCACCCTCTGGCAGGCCAATCACTGACCTTTAATGTCGAAGTGATGGACGTGCGTGAAGCGACAGCCGAAGAGATTGCTCACGGCCATATCCACGCCCATGGCGGTTGTGGTGGTCACGGCCAGGATCACGGCGGTTGCTGTGGCGGTCATGATCACGAGCACGGCGGCTGCTGTAATTCAGATGCAGAGGAAGACGCCAAGAAAGAAGGCTGTGACGGTAACGGTGGTTGCGGCTGCCGCGGTTAATAACCAAGCAGACAGACCACCTAGCAAATTATTGCTATCAATCGAGAGTCCGGCCAATGCCGGACTCTTTGTTTATGGCACTTTAGAAAACAAGGTTGGACGTAATTCTTTGGACTAAAATCAATAGATACCCCGGATGCGAAGAAATGCCCCGTGATCTTGTCCAGATTGGTCTACGAGAGCCTGCCCTATCTGTATTTTTTGACCGGTAGCCTGGCGCTCTATTTACTCGAATCCTTGCTTGGGATCCTGGGTTCCGTTTTGCTTATATTGGCCGCGGCCCGGATTTACAACCTGCGTTCGAGTCACAGACGCAGCGATCCCAAACGCCTGCGGCGGGGAGGAGTTTGGCCCGAACCCCTGTATGCAGGATTGCCTTTCCTCTGGCTGCTGTCGGGCATGCTACTGTTAAGGTTTTCCGACCAAGAAGTTTACCAGCTACTGGGGCTGCTCTTCTGTGCCTGGAGCGGCTATATTCTGAATCAGCGCCACCTCTACCGCCGCCACAAATTGCCGCGACAACCCCTGATGTAACTCAAAGGATCAAGGCTCGGATTTTTTCCTTCAGCGCTGCGGGCATATGCTTCAAATAGTTGGAACAACGGGTAATGGTTGCTATGCTCACCTCATACTCGGCCGCAATCTGCCGCTGACTCATCTCCCCTTCAAGCAATACCTGAAACACCTTCAAACGGCCGGCGATGGCATGTCTTTCATCATCGGTCAACAACAATTCAAACAGGCAGTTTAGGTCTTCGGGATTATTGTGAGCCAGTACTTTCTCCAGTACTGATATCCAATCAGGGCGCATAGTAACTCTTTCGTGTTCACGTAATGGTACGTGAACACAGTATAGCGTTGTTTTCCTGCGAAAAAAAGTCGTGTTTTAGCAGCCAGTTACTGACAAAACTTTACATGTAAACTGAAAAAGTCTACTCCCTAGGTCAAACAAAATGTGTACAATAGCCAAGCAATGTCACATTAACGCACAAACTTGTGAGAATGATAATGAAAAAATACTTACTGATGTTAGCCGCCACCGCGGCGCTTAGCGCTACAGCTGTTCAGGCCCACAACTTTGAAAGCAGCGATGATGCCATCCAGTACCGTCAGTCTGGTTTCAGCCTGATGGCCTATAACTTCGGTGATATCGGTGCCATGCTCAAAGGCAAGAAAGACTTTAACGCCGATGTTGCAGCTATGCGTGCAGCCAATGTGGCCGCCCTGGCGAAACTGCCACTGGAAGGCTTTATCGATGGTTCCGACAAAGGTGATACTGAAGCTCTGGCCAAGATTTGGGCCGACAAGGCTGACTTTGAAGCCAAGTTCAAAGAACTGCAAACCAATGCCGACGCCCTGGCTATTGCAGCCAAAGACGGCGACAAGAATGAGCTGAAAAAAGCCTTCGGTGCCGTTGGCAAGAGTTGCAAAGGCTGCCACGACGTATACAAAAAAGACTAATCCCTTTTAGTCATCACAATAAAAAGCCTGCATCTAGCAGGCTTTTTATTGTTTGGAAACTTACAACATGCCTATCACTGGCATCATCAAAAAGTGCACCACAGGCACGGCGACTACCAATAAAAGCACCAATGCCAGTATCAAAGAGGCAAACCTGGGTTGCTGCGCTTCTGCAGCCGGTAAGCGCTTATAGCCACTGAACATTGCCCCCACCAGCTTTTCACCTTTGAAGCGGTGCAGCAAGACGGCGGCCACATGAATACCGGCAAGGATCAATAAAAGATCGAAATTCTTCTTGTGTAACCAGGTAAACCAACTAGCGGTTTCACCGCTGACATAAGAAACCAAGGGCCCTTCGGTAAATATCTCATCTGTGGCAAACAAACCCGACACCAATTGCAAGCTGATTATGACCAGTAAAAGTACCACCATATAACCCCCAAGAGGGTTATGCCCTAAAGAATGAGGAGCCTGCTTGGCCCGCATCTTGGCAAGATAATCCAATGCCTGACGGGGATGACGGACAAAATGACTGAAACGGGCAGTGTCGCTACCGATAAAGCCCCAAATAAGCCGTACCACCAACAAGATCATCAGACTATAGGCGAACAACTGGTGATAGCTCATCTCGCCCTGATCGGCACTCCACCACAGCCCGCCCAAGAGCAGCAACATGCCCCAATGAAACACCCGCACAGGTATATCCCAGACCTTCACTTTAACTTCGTTGTTATTCATAAAGTACTTCCTGTTATCACCCGTTTTGGCCCGAACGGCATAAGGGTAAAGAGTTGTAGATAATACACATGATGATATTTAAAGCGACGGGAGGAGGCAATCGGAAAGGACTGATACTCAGTGATCTCATTAAATATGGCCCTTTATCAACCAGGGTTCAAGACTTTTCAGGGCAAAATAATCCAAACTTGTCTAAGTGATCAAATAAGTGACAAACGCTCTCTGACTCGCCACAAATATTGATTTAGATCACATTTTTAAGTCTGGGGATTGTTAATCTGAAACCAAGGAAGCAACAGAGGGTTTGACAATATGCTAAAGATCACCAGCAAGCAATTTGAAGTCACAGCTGCCATCCGTGAACGTGTTGAGAGCCGCCTTACCAAACTGGACCGTTACGATACTCAGCTGATTAATCCCCATGTCATCATCCTCAAAGAAGGGCCACTCTTTAAAATAGAAGCATCAATAAAACTGGCCAACGGACAACTTTTTGCCCAGGCGAAACATGAAAATCTCTACGCAGCCATAAATGCAATGGGACAAAAGCTGGAAAAACAGCTCAATCGCCTGACCCACAAACCCGCAGCTCAGCGTGGTGCCTTTGAACCCGAAGCCACCGAACCTGAGTTCGAATACGATTACAAGGAGGACTACGCAGCTTGATATTTCAATCTCCCACTAACCAGCGCACCTTCGGGTGCGCTTTTCATTGTTTAACCCAAAGATTTTTTGATTGACAGCTCTAAGGGATAGATTTAGCTTAAATGTCATGAAAAACCTCAATCGCTCATTTTTTATTTTCTTTTTTACACCTCATTCCCGGAGGCGGCCCTGACGTGTAAAAACGAAAATGAAAATTGCCAAGCCTCCCACCCGGGAGGCTTTTTTGTCTGTATCATGCACTGAGTATTACTGGTTTAGAGGTCTGAATGAATAAAGTACCGTCGCTGGAGCGAATAAGGGATGACATCACTACCCTGGACAGGGATCTGTTGGCGCTATTGGCCAAACGTCGGCAACTCAGCCTGGAAGTCGCCCGCAGCAAAGAGGTGGACATTCGCCCAATCCGTGATACCCAGAGAGAGAAAGAACTCTTGGCAAGGCTGGTTCGCCAAGGGCGGGAACAGGGATTGGATGCCCATTATGTCATCAGTCTCTACCAGGCCATTATTGAAGACTCAGTGCTGAACCAACAGGCCTACCTCCAGGGCAGAGCCAATCCCGAAACCCAGAAACAGCAATACTGCATCGCCTATTTGGGCGCCAGAGGTTCATATTCCTACCTGGCCGCCAGTCGCTACTGCCAACGTCGTCAGGTAGAGATGCAGGATCTGGGTTGCCAGAACTTCGATGATATAGTGCAGGCCGTCGAATCCGGCCATGCCGACTATGGTTTTCTGCCGATAGAAAACACCTCATCCGGCTCAATCAACGAAGTCTACGATGTGTTGCAGCACACCAGCCTGGCCATAGTGGGTGAAACCACTATAGAAGTGGGCCACTGTCTGCTGGCCAAAGCGGGAAGCAAGCTTGCCGATATCAAAACCGTCTATGCCCACCCCCAACCCATCAGTCAATGCAGTCGCTACCTGAGTCGCCATCCCGACTTTCGTCTGGAATATTGCGCCAGCAGCGCCGAGGCAATGGAAAAAGTTCTCCAGGGCGATAACACTGTGGCTGCTATCGGCTCCAGTGAAGGCGGCGCCCTCTACCAGTTGGAAGCTCTGGAGCAGGAACTGGCCAATCAAAAAATCAACCAGAGCCGTTTTATCGTAGTGGCCCGCAAGGCGATAGAAGTGCCGGAGCAACTGCCGGCCAAAACCACACTGATTATGGCAACCGGTCAAAAGCCAGGCGCCTTGGTGGAAGCTTTGCTGATCCTCAAAGATCACAACCTCAATATGAGTAAGCTGGAGTCACGCCCTATCCCGGGCACGCCTTGGGAAGAGATGTTTTATCTGGATGTCGATGCCAATCTGGCATCCATAGCTATGCAGCAAGCACTTGCCGAGCTTGAACGGCTCACCCGCTTTATCAAAGTACTTGGCTGTTACCCTTGTGAGACGGTCGAGCCAACCCAGCTGAGTCACAGCCAACTGCTGATTGAACCTGAAAGTTCCAGGCAGGACAGCGCCAAACTGTCACCCCAGAGACATTCCCGTCACTATAAACCGGTCAGCACAGAAATTAGTTGCGGCCAGCTCAAACTGGGGCAAGGCCAGTTCGCCGCCTTGGCGCAACTGAACCTCCCCATAGATGCAGACAGCTTTGCCCCAAGCGCCAAGGCCCTCAGGGAAGCGGGATTTCAGGGCGTGGTTCTCAGCACGCTGACGCGCCAACCCGATGCCAAACAGCAACTGCCCAAGTTGCAGAGCCTGTTAAACCAAGCCGGGCTGCAGAGCATTGTTGCCTTGGAGCATGCAGAAGATCTGGCTCTGGCCCAGACCGCGGCCGACATGCTGCTGCTCAGCGGTAAACAGATGTACAACACAGAGCTGCTCAATGTGCTTGGCGGACAGAACCTGCCGGTGATATTGGAGCGTAATCCCATGGCCAGCCAACAGGATTGGCTGACCAGCGCAGATACCCTGCTCGCCGGCGGGAATCAGCAGTTAATCCTCTGTGATGCGGGGGTCAGTGGATTGAATCAACCCGAACAGCTTATGTTGGATCTCGCCGCCCTGGTGGAACTAAAAACCCAGAGCCACTTACCGCTGTTGGTAAATCCAAGTCTGTGCCTCAACCCAAGCAGCAGTGAGCAAACACTGACTGCTCAGGTCTTGGCTATCAAGGCGTTGGGCGTAGATGGTTTAATCATCGCAACCGATGTCCGTCATCCACAGCAACATGCAGGCTTAATCGCCAAGCTGTATCAGACAGCCTGAGTCGATTCGGCAGCGGCTTTACCGGCCTCTGCCGCCTCGCGGCTGCGGCGGATCAAACGGGAAACCGTTGAGCCCTGCACCATGATAGAAAAGACCACCACGGCATAGGTCATTACCAGCAAGAGATCCCTGAGCTCCAGCTCGGGGGTCAGCACTATCCCCGCCGGAAGACTCATGGCCATAGCCAGCGCCAGGCCGCCCTTGAGCCCGCCCCAGATAAGGATCCCCTCCGCGCCTTGGCTGTATTGCCGCATACGCCGGAACCCCAGATAAGGTAAGTACACGCTGACACATCTTGCCAACAACACCACAGGGATACTCAGCAGCACAAACCACCAGAGTTGCATATCCAGATGGGTCAACAGCAGCAGGAGTCCCAATAGCAGGAACAAGAGCGAATTGAAGAAGTGCTCAAGCAGGCCCCAGAACCTTTGCAACAATATTCTCCCCGTGACCCCAAAGCATTTTGGCACTGTGAAATTCCCCAGCACGATTCCTGCGGCCACCATGGCCAGAGGGCCGGACACCGAGAGTTTTTCTGCCATCACATAACCTGCGGTAGGCACCACCAAGGTAATCAAGAGTCTCTGGGTTTCTTCATCCGTGAGTTTCATCAGTTGATGCAGCGCAAAAGCCAACGCCAGGCCATAGGCAATGCCACCAACGGCCTCATGGAAAAACAGCGCGCCGACATCGGCCAGGCTCAGAGCCTCGGCGGAAAAAGCCAGCTGCGAGACAGCAACAAACAGCACCAGGCCAATACCATCATTGAACAGCGACTCACCCTCAACCTGAATGGCAATATCCTCAGGCGCGCCGAGTTTTTTCAAGATGGCCAAAACCGCTATCGGATCGGTTGGTGATATCAAGGCCCCGAACAACAAACAATAACTCCAGGGTAGCGCCAGCCCCAGCAGCGGCATCAAATAGAAGCAAAGCGCCGCCACTGTCAGAGTGGAAATCACAGTACCAAGCAGAGCCAGACAGAGAATTTCCCATTTCTGGCTGGCCAGCACCTTGAGCCTTATCTGCAGCGCACCGGCGAAGAGCAGAAAACCCAACATACCGTTCAGCAGCAGCGCCTGAAAGTCGAGCCGCTGCAATACTGAAATGGTTTTGATATGGATATCCAGCTCAAACCACTTACCCACCACCAGGATAATCAGGCTAAGGAGCATGGCCAGGCCTGTGATGGCTATGGTTTCTTGCAGTGAGTGAAAACGGCTGGATAACAGCGAGATAATCAGTGCCAGCGCCGCCAGCACACAGAAGAGTTGATAGTCCGTCATATTTCCTTGCGATCAGGCTGACCGCTTCCCTGGTAGCAGACAAGAGCTACATGGCTTGTCCATCTGTGAGGCTGAGCCAACCCTTGAAGATTCGGTAACTGAACCAGATAACCCCCAGGGCGCACAAGCTGAGGCTGAGCCACAGCGGATTGACCCAGTAGCCCATAGCCAGTAGCAGTGCCAAACCCATAATACTGCGCCTTTGCCAGCGCAAGTGAGAGCCCAGCAGCGACAGAGGTGCAACCTGCCTTTGGCTTAAGTTAATCAACAGGCTCAGGATCACAGGCAGGAAAAACAACGGAAAGGCACACATAAGCGCATATAAAAAATGGCCCATGCTGCGATCTTCACTGGCAAATGCTTCTGAGGGTAAGCTGGTCATAGTCTGTCTCCGGCCAACATCTGGAATGCAGGGCCCAAAGCTCTTGCCCTGCTTTAACCATACTGTGAGATCGCCACTTCTGCAATGCCGGAAACAGAATTAGAAGGGGCCGGTTTCCAGTTGAATATCACTCTTCACCCGGCTGGAGCACGCCAACACCATACCTGAGTCAATCTCATCCTGGCTGAGTGTCTGCTGGCTGCTGCTTTCAACCTCACCGGAGACAACCCGGCACTTACAGGAGCCACAAACGCCGCTGCGACAGGCGGCAATAATGGGCAAACCTTCAGACTCCAGCGCTTCAAGCAGGGTCTGCTCACCATTGATGCTGAGCTCAAGGCCGGCAACACTCAAGCGGTAATTAGCCGAACCGTCACCCGCAGGCGCCGAGGTATTTTCAGCAAAGCTTTCCTTGTGAAAACGCGTCATATCGAAATCTGCTTGCGCCAGCATCTGCTCTGTGGCCGCCATGTAAGCCTCGGGGCCACAGACATACACGGTGCGCTGACGATAATCCGGCACCAGTTGTTCCAGTGCCGCCAAGCTCAAGCGTCCCGGTAACATAGGGCACTCGGCAAGCTCCCCGGAGACTGAGGCAGTCTCACCTCCCTGCTCCAGCAGATAGCCCAGCTTAAAGTTATCGTGACGGCTGTTCATAGCCCGCAAACTGTCTCGGAAGATGAGATCCTGCTCGCTTCTGGCACTGTGAATAAAAGCGATATCGCTGTCAAGATAGCTGTCGGTCAGAAAACGACTCATGGAAAACATCGGCGTAATGCCACAACCGGCGCTTAAAAACAGATAGCGCTCGGCCGGTATATCGATAAGGTTGAACTGGCCGTAAGGCCCGGAAGCCATTAGGCTGTGGCCCGGCTTAAGATTATCGATAAGGTAGTTGGAAATTTTGCCGCCCTCAACCCTCTTAATGGTCAGCATCAAAGAATTGGGCCGAGATGGCGAAGAGGAGATGGTATAACAGCGGCGATACTCCTCACCGGCAATCTCCAATTGCAATGCTACAAACTGCCCGGGCTTGAAATGAAAAGACAGCGGCTGAGCCGCTTTAAAACGAAAACTCACCACATCCGGGGTTTCCTGCCAGCGGGCGACACAAATGAGCCGCAGCTCTCCGGGAACCCATTGACCAGCCTGATATTGACTGATTGCCGGCGAAACTTGTAATGGATTGAGTGTCATCGAAACTCCCTCTACAGAGAAAGGAATGGCCGGAATGCCGCAGGCATTCCGGCCTCAAGAGATACGCATCAAGCGGCGCCGAGAATCGCCTCCAGGTCTTCCTCAACCGTGCCAACATTGCGCAGGCCGAACTTATCTTCCAGTACCTTCAGCAAATTGGCGGTCAGGAAAGCCGGCGGAGTTGGGCCGGTACGTATGTTCTTCACTCCCAGTGACAGCAAGGTCAACAGGACCACTATCGCCTTCTGCTCAAACCAGGACAGCACCAGACTCAGCGGCAATTCGTTGATATCACACTCAAATATCTCAGACAGTGCCAGCGCCAGCTGAATCGCCGAGTAGGCGTCGTTACACTGGCCGATATCCAGCAGTCTGGGGATACCGTTGATATCACCGAATTCGAGCTTGTTGAACTTGTACTTGCCACAGCCCAGGGTCAGGATCAGGCTGTCTTTGGGGGCCGCCTTGGCAAGGTCGGTGAAGTAGCTGCGCTCGGCCTTGTCACCATCACAGCCGCCAATCAGGAAGAAGTGGCGGATATTGCCGTTCTTGACGTTTTCAACCACGGCAGGCGCCGCATTCATCAAAGCGTTGCGGGCAAAACCTATGGTGATCATATGGGGGATCTCATCATAGGCAAAGCCTTCAAGCGCCAGTGCCTTGTCGATAACGGCACTGAAATCGTCGCCGGTCAGGTGAGTCACGCCCGGCCAACCAACGATACTGCGGGTAAAGATGCGGTCGGCATACTGACCGACATTGGGATCGATAATGCAGTTGGAGGTCATCACCACGGCGCCGGGGAAGTTGGCAAATTCCTTCTGTTGATTTTGCCAGGCGCTGCCGTAGTTCCCCACCAGATGCGGGTATTTCTTCAGTTCAGGATAGGCCAGCGCCGGCAACATCTCACCATGGGTATAGACATTGATGCCCTTGCCTTCTGTCTGTTGCAGGATGAGCTCGAGATCTTTCATATCGTGGCCCGAGACCAAGATTGCCTTGCCCTTCACCGGCTTGGTGTTGACCTGAGTCGGCTCTGGATGACCAAAGGCCGCGGTTTCACCGGCATCTAGCATAGCCATCACAGAATAGTTGAGCTGACCTATCTCCATCGCAGTGGCAAACAGCTTGTCAGCATCTGTGCTGTCGGTCGCCAGAAAAGCCATGATCTCGTGGAAACGACCGGCCACTTCGCTGCTGGTCTGATCCAGAACCCGGGCGTGTTCCATATAGGCAGCCGCCCCTTTCAGGCCGTAGAGGCACAGGAGTCGCAGACCGAGAATATCTTCATTGAGGTCATCACCTCGGTTGGGCGCAGCCACTTTGGCCTGTTGTAACAGCTCGGCCTTGGACGCCCCCAGCAGCAGAGTCGCCGCGGCGGACATAGGCTCGGGTGTCACGCCCCTTTGTTCACAAAGCTCCAGATAGCGCTGCTTTAGCTGGTCTCGCAAGCGAGCGGCCTCCTTTGCATATTCGGTAATCCGCTCATCGTCGAAGTTGACATTGGTCAGAGTGGCGAAAAATGCCTTGGGCACAAAGGTATCGACTTGCGGATCGATAACCTCAAACTCCCGGAGTTTGACGGCATAGGCGGACAGCCCCTGCAACATGTAAATCAACAGATCCTGCAGATCCGAGGTCGCGGCCAATTTACCGCACATCCCCTGGGCATAGCTGCAGCCATTACCGGCCGGGGTTCGAATGGTTTGCTCACACTGAATACAAAACACGGCATATCTCCTTTAATCATGCTTTATTTTTGCATGTTTAAAATCAGTGTACTCTTTCATCGCTCAGACGAAAGAACGTGAGTCATAAAGCTTGAAGGAGATCACCTTAAGCAATTGCTGAATAAATGGCTTTTTGACTTCTATCTTACTGATACAAATGAAAAAGGAGCCTAAAAGGCTCCCTTGGATAAATCGCGTTGCACTGCCAGCGGAGTTGACCGCCTTGAGATCAGTGACTCTTCATATCATTGACCGACTGCAGCATGCTGCGGCTCTCGCTGCGAAACTGTGGTGCAAAGTCACCGAACCATTCGGCCACCTCACGGAACTGGCGCACAAAGCCGTCTCTGTCACCGGCCTTGAGCATGGCTAAAGCGCCGGCATAGTTGTTCAGATAGTCGGAAATAGCCCCCAGGCTCTCTTGCTGGGCGAAGATGATATCGGCGTAAAGCTCTGGGCTTTGAGCAAACAAGCGACCCACCATGGCCAACTCCAGCCGGTAAATCGGCGAGCTGAACTGCAGCAGACTATCAAGATCGGCCTGCTCCCGGCACAAGTTGAGGCCATAGACAAAGCTGGAGAAGTGGCGCATCGCCTGCACCAGTTGCATCGCCTTATCATGCTTGCCGGCATCCGCTTCCACCAGCCGTGCTCCCCAAATAGCTATCTGCTCCAGCAGCCAGGCATAGGCCTCACTCTGCCGACCATGGCACACCACGACAACCTGCTTGGCGAGGCTGCCCACATCCGGGCCAAACATGGGATGAAGCCCCACCACAGGCCCGCTGTGGGTCTCGAGCATGGCTTGTAGCGGCTGCGACTTTATCGAGGTCAGATCCGCAAGAATGCAATCCTTGGGCAAGCCTTGTAAACGGGAGCGAATAAGCTCACAGGTAATGGCAATCGGCACAGTGACCAATACCAGACCGGCTCCGGCAAGGATAGCATCGGCATTATCCCAATCATCTTTATCGAGCAGATGTACTGGATAGCCGGAGAGCGTCAGCATCTGGGCAAACAGGGTGCCCAACTGGCCACGACCACCAATGATCACCACCTTGTTGATATCCGGGTTCACCTGCTTGAAACCCACATCCTTCTCGTTGAGATAGGATTCCCGCATCAGGCGCCTGAGCACATCTTCTATCAACTGCGGCGATACCCCCAGACTTTCGGCTTCTACGCGGCGCTTGGCCAACATGGCGGCCTCCCGCTGCGGTGCATAGATGGGCAGGCCGGCGTTGTGTTTGACCGCGCCGACCTGGGCCACCAGATCCAGCCGCTGACGCAGCAACTTGAGTAACTCTTGGTCGACGCCGTCAATCAGTCCGCGTAACTTTTCCAGCTCTGCCGTGGTTTTCTCACTCATCTCAAATCTTCCGTCAGCCATTTGCCACCCTGAGCATATCAAAGCGAGTGGGTAAAATAGAACTCAGTTGCGCCGCCCCTTGCCTGAGCAGTTGCTCCGTATCCTGCCAACCTATGCAGGCATCAGTGACCGAAACCCCATAGTCAAGCTCGGCAAGCGGCTTGTCACAGGCCTGACTACCGGCAAATAGATGGCTTTCCAACATCAAACCTATGATGGAGCGATTGCCCGCCGCTATCTGGTCAAATACATCCCGGCACACAGGCAGTTGCCGTCGATGATCTTTGTTGGAGTTGCCATGACTACAGTCGATAATCAGTCTGGCATTGAGCCCGGCATCATGCAGCTGCCGTTCACACTCGGCCACCGAATCGGCATCATAGTTGGGGCCCGCCCCACCTCGCAGGATCACATGCCCATCCGGGTTACCGGCGGTTTGCAGCAAAGCCACCTGCCCTTGTTGATTGATCCCCATGAATCTGTGACTGCTGGCCGCCGACTTGAGGGCGTTAATGGCCACCCCCAGATTGCCATCCGTGCCATTCTTGAACCCTACCGGCATGGAAAGCCCGGAGGCCATCTCCCTGTGGGTTTGTGATTCTGTGGTTCTGGCGCCTATGGCTGACCAGGTCACCAGTTCGGAAATATATTGCGGACTGATGGGATCCAGCGCTTCGGTGGCAACCGGCAACTCGAGTTCGGCCAGAAACAACATCAACTCCCGCGCCATCCGCAACCCTTTTTCAATATTGAAGGACTCATCCATATCGGGATCATTGATCATCCCTTTCCAGCCCACTGTGGTTCGAGGTTTTTCAAAGTAGACCCGCATCAGGATAAAAAACTGATCCTTGAGCTCGTCATGGAGCTTTTTCAGTTTGAGGGCATATTCCTTGGCCGACTCAATATCGTGAATAGAGCAAGGGCCGGTGACGACCAACACCCGGTTGTCACGCTTGTGAACTATGTCGGAAACCGTCTTGCGGGCACTAAGAATATAGCGATAGCCGTGATCAGAAAGTGGCAACTGCTGCTTGAGTTCTTCGGGGGTTATGAGGACTTGTTCGGCACTGATGTGCACATTCTCTATGTTACTGGACTGCATTCTGATCACCTGAAATTATTTTGTGCGGCATACCTGAACGCACCACTGTAGCGGTACACCATTACGGCATTACACTATGCCGAGACTGAAGCGGGAGATCAAGGGCGAAACCGGAAAAATTTTCATCTTTATTGCCAAGGAAACAGCAAACGGTTTCCATGTGTGCTTTGTCTAAGTTTGAATGCCAAGCTTGGCTCACTTGTCGTAAACAGCAAAATCGCCAAATCATCAAATAGTTAGGATGACAAAAAGTAACAATCCACCATGCTTGAAGGTTTCTTTATCCAATGTTTGTTGTACCTTCTCGTCAAGGGAAAACAGATGAAAAAATGCTGTTATCTCACGAAGCGTGAGAATTCATCCCTTCATCCGGATTTCAAACAGTACAAAAGATGGTGTAAATGCCATTTCATTCCACTGAAAGAGCGGCTGAAGTGACTGGGTGATTGGTGACGATTCAATGCAGAACTTTAATCCACTTATTTCAACCATTGCAGGTAGATCTATTCAATTCCTGTTCGTCAGTTCTATGAGCTATTTTCCACATTATTCCGTTCCCACCTCAAGATGCGCGCCCTCACTGTGCAGCAAATGACGCCCCTGACCGGGCTTACAGCGAGCTTACAATGGCATCCTACCAGCATCAACTTAACAGGCTGCGCGCCATGCCCGGCACACAAAGAAAAGGCGCGTCCTAAGACGCGCCCTATTTACTGCTGTCAGCCATCCCGCTGAGTTGTGCTCCCTGCACCTTCCATGCGTATGAATTTCTTCCTGTGGACACCTTGTCTCAGTGATGACAGCTTCCAAGCTATCTTTTCATCCCTGCTGACAACCATCCTGGTATCTGCTCAATTCCCTTGAGCCTCCTTGTGGCCTCCTGGCACTCATCTTCCATGTTTGCCCATCCACGAGCTTGTTGTCGTCCATGAGTTGGGTTTTCCCTTAACCCAAAGGCTGGCATCCCTGAGCCTGTCCTCTACTTCGTCCTGAACGCTTTCCTTAGCAGACCTTTCTGTCTCAAATGGCCTTTCCTGGCGCGGCAATTTCCTTATTACCGGAAAAAATCTTCTGTGTATCCATCCTGGATACTGCTTCCCTGCGAGCCGTTTCCTTGGCTTGAACTTCCCTAAAATGGTTTCAAGACGTCCTGTCTTGATTGTCATCCATGACTGAAATCCATTTAGCAGGTTTCCTTGCAGCTCGTCCTTGCATAGGCCTTTCCAAAACGCGTCATCCTGACACTTGCCCTGGCTGCCTCCTTAAACTCCTTGGCGTTGCTTTCCTTGCAACTCCCTCTTCCTTGAGGCTCCCTCTTCCTTGAAGCTTGTAACTTCAGCTCCTTTCCTTGGAAGCTCTGTCAAAGCATCCTGCCCTGACCACAACTTAAGTGTACCCAAGGCCCCCTCTTTGAAATGGTCGATTTTAGAACAGGCTAGGAATGACAAATATTCAGCAGTCGCTAATAAAATTCTAATCACTTGTTTATTAACAACATTTAATTATTCGCCAGTAAGAACAGCTAATAAGTCTTATGTTTATCGCACAGCTTTGTGAGACATATCTCACATTGGTACTGGTAAATAACCAAAAACACTCAGAAACGATGTTTGCCACTGACAAATTGGGCCAACATGACCCAGTCAGCCATCAAGCTATAGACTGGGTATTGAAAGGTCGCCGGCTTATTGTGTTCAAAACCAAAGTGACCAATCCAGGCAAAGCCATAACCCACCACAGGCAGAGCCAAGAGCCATACAAATTGTCCACTAAGCAGGCTGAATAACAGAAGAAGCAATACCAGTATCGAACCTAGATAATGCAAACCTCGGCATACGGGATCGGAATGCTGTGACAGGTAGAAAGGATAAAACTCAGCAAAACTCTTGTACTTTTGCTCCATGCTTAACTCCTGTTATTGGTAGACGTCATCATCAGTATGACTGTGGTAAAAGAGCAACTCTCCGGTTAACTGCCCGATATTCAGCTCAACCACGGGTACAAAGCCTTGCTCTCGGAACAGATGAGAATGGCCATCCTCAGTCACAAAGACTCCAACCCCTTCCAGCTCCGGCTGCTCATCACACCAACCCAATACCGCCTGGACGAGCAACTTGCCATAACCCTTGCGCTGCTCGGTTAAAGCTACTGCAATGAACTGTATAATGCCGTATTCAGTAGCCGGCAGGTGCTCCAGAATTGAATTCTCCTTCTGCATCAACTTCTGCGTCGATTGCCAACCTGTCCCCAGCAGCATTTTCAAACGCCAATGCCAATAGCGCCCCTCCCCCTGGGGAAGTGATGAGGTCACCACGCAGGCAACCCCAATCAAGCGCTCATCATCGAACAACCCAATAAGGGGCTGCTCCTGTTGCCAAAGCTCATTGAGCTCTTCACGAATTGCGGCTCTGAGCTTTTGTTCATATTCGGCGGCATTGGCGGCCGGCAAGGTCTGCTGAAAAAACGCATCATAGTGATAGGCGTTATAGAGAATTGATGCGGCCAGGCGCAAATCTTCCGCCGTCAGGTAAACAGCACGCAGGGAATCGGGAGTCTGGGTTTCCATTTGTTGTTGTCCTTGTCAGCCAAAAGGGTAATTTCCAATTTAACAATTTTGGATCAAAGTACAATCTTTTGCTTGTCAAGCCGTTCGACTACTGCCGTGGGCACCATTCCCATAGAGATAATAAGCTCTGCCGATTTAAAGCAATGGATCTGCGGTTCGATTGGTATAAGCTAAAGGGAAGGAATAAAGCTTACTATCTGTTTTATGAAGGCTTGTTCACACATCACCTTGGCAAGATATGCCAGGACTTCTGGAGGTCAGAATATGGATACCACCCACACAGACTTGGCCCATTTATTTGAGCAATTGGGACTCCCCAGCAGCAGCGAGGCGATAGAAGGTTTTATCGGCACACATTCTATCCCCGAGGGAGTCAAACTGGTGGATGCACCATTCTGGAATGAAGCTCAGCGCACTTTTTTAACAGAGGCTCTGGCCGAGGACGCCCAATGGTCAGACACCATAGACCATTTGGACGCCCAGCTCAGGAGTTGATTGAAATTGGGATGAGTGTGAATTACAGCTGCGCGTAGGCCTTATCGCCCCAGCCAATCAGTTGTTGATCGCGAAACACCAAGGGGGTGCATTCATCCTTGGTGGTCTTGCCATCACTGTGTCTGTGGCGGGTACGGTAAAATAGTACATGTACTTGCTGCTCATTGGAGAGAAAGGCTTCATTGAAGTCGGCCTGCCCCATGAGATGCTGCACCTGTTGCTGATCCATCCCCAGAGTCAACTTGGCCAGTTGTTGCTGATTTTGCTGTTGCTGCAGCTGCCAGGACTCCTTTTCATCCCAGTTGGCTTCGTGATCGCCGACATTGACCACACAGGCACTAAGCCCTAAGCTTGCTATCCCCATCAGTGGCAGTAATAACTTGTTCATTGTCACTCCTTGTTATATTTATCAAATGTTAATTTTTGTTAAGTAAATACAGCAAGCGCTATGCAACATGCAGGCCAACAAATAAACTGATAAATATCAAAAAGATAAAAACAAATAACTGCTGCACTATGTAGCTATTGGCGAAAAAGTGAGGTTTTTTACCAAGATGTCCACTCCACTGGAACAGGTCATGGCCGCTGCGGCGGCAGTAGCCCAAAGCGGCCATACTCCCTCTCTGGCACTGATTAAGGCAAGACTCAGCAACAAGTTACCAATGCCACTGCTGGTTGAAGGTCTGCAGCGCTTCAAATCCCTTCCGGAGAGTGAACGGGAAAAACTAACTCAAAGCGAACCTCGGCAGGATGAAGCTGCACCACAGAAACCTGTCCCCACAGTAGAAGTCCTCCAGCAGGAGATCAGCCAGCTACGCCAGGAACAGCAGCAACTGAAACAAGAATTCGCGGCCTTACAACAAAGGCTCGCCAAGCTTGAGGGCCAGCAATAATGTTTGTCTGCGAACTCAGGTTTGAATGCTTTGCCAACACCACGATCAGCGCCGCAGAAAAAGCCATCAATACTCTGCTTGAAGCCTGGCGGGCCAACGGTCAGGTATTGGGACGGGAATTTGCGGTGGCCTTTAGGGACGGAGAGTTCAGAGTCAGGCTACTGCTACCTGAAGAAACCAGTCTGGCCAACAGGCACAACAGTCCCTGGGCCAAACAGGCGTTGCAGCAGTTAACCGAGGCCAAACTGCTGGCCCCCAAGGAAAAGCTCATAGGTCAGGATATCAATTCCGAAGTCAGCACCCTGGAGCCCCCAAGTTGGCAGCTGCTTTATACCAGCTATGTGCATATGTGCTCACCACTGCGCAGCGGCGATAACTTGCTACCCATTCCACTCTACCGCATTCCCGCGACCTTCAACGGCGATCACAAGCGGGTGATCCGTTGGCAAACCGAGTGGCAAGCCTGTGATGAACTGCAGATGGCCGCAGCAACCAAGGCCGAGTTTGCCGCACTTGAGGAGCTTTCCAGCCCGGATAGCGATCTGTTTCGCCGCGGCTGGGATTTGCGTGGCCGCATCGAATATCTGACCCAAATTCCTACCTATTACTACCTTTACCGGGTCGGGGGAGAGAGTAAGCAAGCCGAATTGGCCCGTCCCTGTCCCCGCTGCGGCAACCCGGACTGGCGCCAGCCCAGCCCGTTGCTGGATCTGTTTCATTTCCGCTGTGACAACTGCCGGATAGTCTCCAACCTCTCCTGGGATCATCAATAGCCTAGGCTCATCAATAGCAGTGATCATCAATCAATAGTGATTGTGGCAACCCCGGCTATCAGCGGCGGGAAAACAGGTGTTGCCACATAAGCTTCATCCGCGCCCAGAGACCGGGATGGTCAACATCCGCCATGGTCGGCTCCACAGGCTCAACTGCCGGCGCCACTCTGGGGCGCAGCATAACAAGAAACTCTTCCAGGCTATCTGCCAGCTTCTTTGAGGGGAGCTCACCCGGGGTCTCACGCCAGACAGCACCGGTTTCGTTATCCACGCAGATCATCTCATCTCCTTGCCCCAATAGGCCGATAAACCAGGTCGGTGGCTGCTTGAGCTTGCGTTTCATCATCAGGTGCCCAATCAGATTCTGCTGCAGGAACTCAAAATCATCCTGACTCCAGGGCTGCAATAGTTCCCCTTCGCCGAAATCGGCTTCAAACAACAGATGCGCGGCAAAAAACTGCCCATAAAACTCGTCGATATCGGCATGCAGCGGCAACTCCAGCGCATGACTGACATTGGCAAAACTGCCTGGCTGCTCACGACGAATAGTCTGCCACAGTTGCGGATCTTCACCATCCTCCTGCAGCACACAGGGCGAGGCTTCTCCCCTGGCATAACATCTGGGGCCTTCCCCCAGACTCGACTGGTAACTTTGATGATAACGGCTGAGAAATTGCTCCAACGCCTGGGCACAAGACACTTATCGCACTTCCAAATTCAGGTATAATGGTGGCCTATTTTGACACGGAAACCCGCTTGATGACACAGAATCACGACCCTTACCGGAACGCCGAAGCCTTATCTGGCCTGACACTGGGTCAGCAGACAGATTATCAAGAGCATTACGCCCCAGAGCTGTTGCAGGGTGTGCCCCGCAAACTCAACCGTGATGCAATCAACCTGAGTACGCCTCTGCCGTTTCAGGGCGCCGATATCTGGACCGGCTATGAACTCTCCTGGCTCAATGCCAAGGGCAAGCCCATGGTGGCCATCGCCGAGTTCCAGCTGGATCTCAACAGCGAGCATTTAATTGAGTCCAAATCCTTCAAGCTCTATCTGAACAGTTTCAATCAAACTCGCTTTGACAGTACTGAAGCCGTCGAGCAGACCCTTACCCAAGATCTGAGCCGCTGTGCCAATGGCGAGGTAAAAGTCAGAGTGATTGAGCCCAAGCACTTCAACAGCCAGAGAGTTGTTGAGCTGCCAGGGCACTGCATTGACGATCTGGATATTGAAGTCAGCGACTATGAGTTCAACCCCAAATGGCTCGAGGACAGTACAGACGACAAGCAGATAGTTGCCGAGACCTTGAACTCCAACCTGCTTAAGTCCAACTGTTTGATCACCTCACAGCCTGATTGGGGCAGCGTGATGATCCGCTACCAGGGCCCCAAGATAGACAGGGAAAAACTGCTGCGTTATCTGATCTCTTTCCGCCAGCATAACGAGTTCCATGAGCAGTGTGTGGAGCGGATATTCACCGATCTGAAGCGTTTCTGCCATTGCAGTAAATTGACCGTCTACGCCCGCTACACCCGCAGAGGCGGATTGGACATCAACCCGTTCCGCAGTGACTTTGAGCACGTGCCGGAAAGCCAACGCCTGGCAAGACAGTAATCGAACATAAAGCGGCTTTAAAGCCGCTTTTTCATTCTTGCCGATAACCTATTTCAGAGTGCTACTGACCAAGGTGCCAGTGCAGTTGCCAGTTGATGGCTGCAGGGGCCCACAGCGTCAGGGCCAATCGATAACCCGGCTCCATATGGCCAAGCCAACTCTGCCATTGGGTGTTTTCCTTAGGCTTTAGCAAAAGCCCACGGCGCATCGAAACAATCTCGGCAGGCCGCTCGGCCGAGCATGCCTCCCCTGAGCTCAAGTCAAACGCAAACCCATCGAGCGGCTGCGCCAACCCTTTGCCTGTCGCCTTGATATAAGACTCTTTCAAGGCCCAGAGGTCGAAAAACGCCTCTCGCCGCGTGGCATCATCCAGATCTCGTAATTGCTGCAGCTCAAAAGGCGCAAAATAGTGGCGCATCACAGTATCGATAGATGTGCGCATCCGTAAACGCTCTATATCGACGCCAAGTTGCAACTCAGGAGAAGGATGTTTCAGCAATGCCAACAGCAGCCAATCACCGCTGTGACTGAGGTTAAAATGCAGCTGAGTCTGTTGAAACTGCTCATCACAAAGGCGCGGCTTACCCTGGGGACCATAATCGAAACACCACTCCCGGGCTGCAAGCGGCGCTTGACTACTCAGGGTTTTTCTCAGCAAGGCGCGGCTTGTTATCGCTCGTTGCTTAACCTCTTTATGGCTTATTCGGGCAAACTTTTCCCGCTCGGCCGGTGTCAGGCACAGCGCCAGATCTTTGAGTTTTAAAGGCTCACTCTGGCGTAAGGGATACAAAAAGAGTTGCACGGCGTTGATGGGAGGCTCCAAAAAACCAAGGGGGAGTAGGCTATTTTGCCTTGGGCTCCCCCTCGGTCTCAAGTGCTAATCGTTCATGTTTTGCTGATTCATTTTATCGACATAGGCTCTCGCCTCTTCCCGCTCTCTTTCCCGTTGCTGGGCGGTTGTACAGCGGCGGTTGGGAATATTGCTGCCGGTAACCCTAACCCGGTCGCAGCGGTATCCCTGTTCATCGAGTCTTTGTTGGCGGGCCGCGTCCTCAGGCGACAACTCGGCGGTCGTTGCACTGGTACCACTGCAACCGGCGCCGAGTACAGTAAACAAGGTCGCACTCGCCATTCCCAGTAGATTATTTTTTGTTAAATACACCTGACACTCTCCATTTCTGTTGCTGATGCCAGTTCATCCAGTTGCCCTAAAGGCAGATACCCAGGTTGTAACATAAGCTGCAATATAAGCTGCAACAGACCACTGGGGATTAGGGATAAATAGGTATCAGATATCCATTTTTACAGCACAAAAAACCAAAACAACCAATTTATATCAATTTAAAAACAAATCAACAACAAGCCATTCCGGACTCATTTGCAAGTAAGTGCTTTAAAACAAAAGCAGGATTTTCAGTCCCAGATGATTGTATCGAGCAACAGGCACTGGTAATCTGCTTCACCTGTTACTGAAATAACAGCCTGACGCTCAGTATTGTGGAAGTTTGCAACCATGGCAGACAGGCGAGAAAGGAAGCCCAAGGGCCCAGTCCCAGCTGATTATGAAGCAAACTCAAACCGGAAAACGGCGTCATCGTAATGCCACCACCACCCCGGAAATGCGCCGCTTTATCCAGGAGTCGGAGCTCAATGTCAGCCAACTGGCACGGTTACTGAATATCAGTGAAGCAACCGTTCGCAAGTGGCGTAAACGCGAGTCGACCCAGGATCAATCCCACACCCCGCATCATCTGAATACCACTCTGAGCGATATTCAGGAGTATGTGGTTGTCGGACTGCGCTGGCAGCTCAAGCTGCCGCTGGACAGGCTGTTGCAAGTCACCCAGGAATTTATCAATCCCCATGTTTCGCGCTCCGGGCTGGCCCGCTGTCTGAAACGCCACGGCGCATCCCGGCTCGACAATATCGATGCTGCGCACTCGCTGCCGCCGAAACACTTCAATAAACTGCCGGTCTACAGCGGCAGCAAGATGCAAACCTACACCCTCAACAGCCAAACGCTTGCCGATGCGTTGATGCTGCCCAGTACCGATGAACACACTGTGGTTCAGGTCGAAGCCATGAGTATTCCCATTGGCCAACAGACCCATTCGGTACTCATAGGGATGGATCCCGTCAGCGGCTGGGTCTATGTCGACATCTATCAGGATGACGACACCCTCGCCGCCGACCGCTACATAGCCT
Source organism: Shewanella sp. BJSY2023SW007 (assembly GCF_047314525.1). NCBI lineage: Bacteria > Pseudomonadati > Pseudomonadota > Gammaproteobacteria > Alteromonadales > Shewanellaceae > Shewanella > Shewanella sp. BJSY2023SW007. The sequence goes on from NZ_JBKORL010000066.1 coordinate 54,491, forward strand.
ACGTCCTCAAGCGCGCCCCGTTTGCCCTGCGCCGCTTGCTGGTACGCAACTATCATATTTTCCAGTCCAGGTTTCCCGCTGCCGCCAAGGCAGGGCGCAAACCCAGGCCGCAACTTGCAGCCACCAATGGAGATGCTCAATGAGCCAAGAACAAGCCTCTCAGATAGACAAACGCCTCAACAAAAGGCTGAAAGACACACCGATTGCCATAGTCGGCATGGCGAGCCTGTTTGCCGGCAGCCGTTATCTGAACCAGTTTTGGGATCTGATCTGCGACAAGATAGATGCCATCACCCAAGTGCCCGCCGACCGCTGGCAAGTGGCAGACTATTTTGACCCCGACAAGAAAGCCGCCGACAAGAGTTACTGCAAGCGCGGCGGCTTTATCCCGGAAGTGGATTTCAACCCGATGGAGTTTGGTCTGCCGCCCAATATCCTCGAACTGACCGACACCTCGCAGCTGCTGTCGCTGGTGGTAGCCAAAGAGGTGTTGGAGGATGCAGGTATCGATGAAGGCTCGGACTATGATCGCGACCGCATCGGCATCACCTTGGGGATTGGCGGTGGCCAGAAAATCAGCCAAAGCCTCAATGCCAGGCTGCAATACCCTGTGCTGAAAAAGGTGTTCCGCGAGAGTGGCGTCAGTGAGCAGGACAGCGAAATGCTGATCCGCAAGTTCCAGGATCAATATATACATTGGGAGGAAAACTCCTTCCCTGGGTCACTCGGCAATGTTATCGCCGGTCGGATTGCCAACCGTTTCGATCTCGGCGGCATGAACTGTGTGGTCGATGCCGCCTGTGCCGGCTCGCTGGCGGCAATGCGGATGGCGCTCACCGAGCTGACCGAAGGCCGCAGCGATATGATGCTCACCGGAGGCGTCTGCACCGACAACTCCGCCTATATGTACATGAGCTTCTCCAAGACCCCGGCCTTTACCAGCGACGAGCAGATAAAGCCGTTCGACGCCGACTCCCGCGGCATGATGATAGGCGAAGGCATAGGCATGGTGGCGCTAAAACGCCTGGATGATGCCGAGCGCGACGGTGACCGCATCTATGCGGTGATCAAAGGGGTTGGCGCCTCCAGCGACGGCAAGTTCAAGAGCATTTACGCGCCGCGCCCCGAAGGCCAGGCCAAGGCGCTGCAGCGGGCCTACGATGATGCCGGGTTCCCGCCCCATACTCTGGGCCTGATGGAAGCCCACGGCACAGGTACGGCCGCCGGTGATGTGGCCGAATTCAGCGGCCTCAACGCCGTAATGAGTCAGGATAATCCTGAGCTGCAACATATCGCCCTGGGTTCAATCAAGTCCCAGGTGGGCCATACCAAGTCGACCGCCGGCACCGCCGGGGTGATCAAGGCGGCTTTGGCGCTGCATCACAAGGTGTTGCCGCCCACCATCAATGTAAAGCAGCCCAACCCCAAGATGGCAGTGGAGCAATCGCCCTTCTATCTCAACACTCAAACCCGCCCCTGGATGCCAAGAACCGACGGTACGCCGAGGCGCGCCGCCGTCAGCTCCTTTGGCTTTGGTGGCACCAACTTCCACCTGGTATTGGAAGAGCACAGCCCCGAATTACCCAAGCAACCCTCTCGCCTGAGACGCACGCCTTTGCCGCTGCTGTTTTGCGCGCCGGACAAACCGGCGCTGGAGCAAGAGATAACCGCTCTGCTCAAGACTCTGGAGTCAGATGCCCATGGCGACCTTGAAACCCTATGTGCGCCCTATCGCCTCGGCAGCCAGACACAGGTACAAGGCCCCAGGCTGGGACTGCTTGCCTGCGACACCATAGAGCTGCAGCAAAAACTGCAACAGGCCTTGAACAAGCTGCAAAGCACGGCGGAAGAACAGCCGCAAACCCGTTGGCAACAGCAGGGAGTCGAGTACCGCAGCGCGCCTTTGACTGAGGCCAAGACCGCCGCCCTGTTTGCCGGTCAAGGCAGTCAGTATCTACAGATGGGCTCTGGGCTAACCCAGCTCTATCCCGAGCTTCGCGCCGAATTTGCCGCCGCCGACCGTGAGTTTTCCCGCCAGGGCATAGCCGACAAGTACGGCATGGGCCCCTTGTCGGCGCGGGTGTTCCCGATAGCCAAATTCACGCCCCAGGCCAGCAAAGAGGATGAACTGGCACTGGCCAATACCCGCTTTGCCCAAAGCGCCATCGGCGCCCTCGGCATGGGGCAGTTTACTCTGCTTTGTCAGGCCGGATTCCAGGCAGATATGCTGGCCGGTCACAGCTTTGGTGAGCTGTCGGCGCTGCGCGCCGCTGGTGCCTTGAGCCGTGAGAGCTATTACGCGCTGGCCTTCGCCCGAGGCGATGCCATGGCCAGCGTCCCCGAGGATAAAGACCCGGGCGCCATGAGCGCCGTTATCCTGCCTTCAGCCGCTGAGCGCAATACTCTCGAGCAGCTGCTGCAGACTGAACCCGAGGTGCAGATAGCCAATATCAACAGCCCGGTTCAGCTTGTGATTGCCGGCGCGAGTGAAGCTGTGGCCAGGCTCAACCTCAAGCTGAACGAGGCAGGTTTACGCGCCATAGCGCTGCCGGTATCCGGTGCCTTCCACACTCCGCTGGTAGCCCATGCGCAGCAACCCTTTGCCGAGGCGATTGCCCGCCAGGGCTTGAGCGATGCGAAAACGCCTCTGTATGTCAATGCCACAGGTGACAAGCTGGCACAGGATGCCGAAAGCCTCAGAGCCAACCTGGAGCAGCATATGCTCAAGCAGGTGCGCTTCAGTGAGCAGATAGAGAGCATGTACCGGGACGGCGCCAGAATATTTGTCGAGTTTGGCCCGAAAAACACCCTGGCCAGGTTGGCGCAAGCCACCTTGGGCGATCGCGCCGCCGAATGCCTGTTCCTGTCGCTGGACAGCCCAAGCTGTATCGATTCCCTGGCCGCCGACACTGAGCTGAAGCAAGCCCTGCTCAGTCTGGCATTGGCGGGCCTGCCTCTGACAGATCCCGATGCCTATCGCGCCGTACAAACCCAGGCCAAACACAAGGCCTCACCGATGACTATCAAGCTCGGTGCCAGTAACTATATCAGCCCGGCGACCGCCCAGAAGATGGCGGCCTCACTCAAAGAGGGCCGGGTCAGTCAACAGACAAAAATAGTCGAGAAAGTCGTGGAAAAAATCGTCGAGATCCCAGTAGCGGCCGCAAGCCAGAACCCGAGTCAACCGAGCCAAGCTACAGCGCCACAAGCTGCAAACGGCCTCCCAGCAAACAGCGGCAGCGGATTACAGCAGTTTTTCAGCGCCCAGCAACAGTTGGCCGAGCTGCATCAGCAGTTTCTGAATATCCCACTGCAATATGGCAACAGTGTGCAGCAACTGCTCGCAGAGCAAGTAAAACTGGCGACGGCCGGCAAAGCGATTCCTGACAGCCTCAATCAAACCCTGGCCATGTTCCACCAGCACCAGGCCGAGACTTTAAAGATCCACAACGACTTTATTCAGTCGCAAAATCTCGGCGCCCAGCAGTTGTTGCAACAACTTCAGGGCGGTGCTGTGTTGACCAATATAGAGCAAACCCAAGCAGTGTCAGTGTCTATGCCCGCCCAAGCTGCAGCGCCTTTAACTCACGCCGCAGCGCCAGTCAAAGCAGCAAGCACACCACAGCAACCAAGCCAGGTGCTACAAAGCCGGCCTCAAGCTCCAGCCCCTGTCCCAGCCCCAGCAGTAGCCGTAACCACTGCCAAGCCAAGCACAGGTGTCGAAGAGCTGATGCTGCAAGTGGTGGCCGACAAAACCGGCTACCCCACAGAAATGCTGGAGCTGGGGATGGATATGGAGGCCGATCTCGGTATCGACTCCATCAAGCGAGTGGAAATTCTCGGCACAGTGCAAGATCAATTGCCCAACTTGCCACAATTGGATGCCGCAACTCTAAGTGAATGCCGCACCCTGGGGCAGATAGTCGCTTATCTGCAGCAAAGCGCCGGTGTGGATTCCAGCGTGCAACCCGAGCCAATTCAGCCGAGTTCTGCCCAGTCAAACACAGCTAGTGATGTGACGGCACTGATGCTGCAGGTAGTAGCCGACAAAACCGGCTACCCCACAGAGATGCTCGAGCTGGGGATGGATATGGAGGCCGATCTCGGTATCGATTCCATCAAGCGGGTGGAAATTCTCGGCACAGTGCAAGATCAACTGCCTGAGCTGCCGCCGCTGGATGCCGCAACTCTAAGCGAATGCCGCACCCTGGGGCAGATAGTCGATTATCTGCAGCAAAGCGCCGGTGTGAACGCCAGTGTGCAGCCTGAGGCAATTCAGCCGAGCCCTGCCCAGTCAAACGCGGCTAATGATGTGACGGCACTGATGCTGCAGGTAGTGGCGGACAAGACCGGCTACCCGGCAGAGATGCTCGAACTGGGGATGGATATGGAGGCCGATCTCGGTATCGATTCCATCAAGCGGGTGGAAATTCTCGGCACAGTGCAAGATGAATTGCCTGAGCTGCCACAGCTGGACGCCGCAACTCTAAGTGAGTGCCGCACCCTGGGGCAGATAGTCGATTATCTGCAGCAAAGCGCCGGAGTGAACGCCAGTGTGCAGCCTGAGCCAATTCAGCCAAGCCCTGCCCTGTCAAACACGGCTCATGCAGATCAAAGCGATGTCACGGCACTGATGCTGCAAGTGGTGGCCGACAAGACCGGCTATCCAGCCGAAATGCTCGAGCTGGGGATGGATATGGAGGCCGATCTCGGTATCGATTCCATCAAGCGGGTGGAAATTCTCGGCACAGTGCAGGACCAATTGCCAGAGCTGCCGCCGCTGGATGCAGCCACCTTAAGCGAATGCCGCACCCTGGGGCAGATAGTCGATTATCTACAGCAAAGCGCCGGAGTGAACGCCAGTGTGCAGCCTGAGCCAATTCAGCCGAGCCCTGCCCAGTCAAACACAGCTCAATCAAACACAGCTAGTGATGTCACGGCAATCATGCTGCAGGTAGTGGCCGACAAGACCGGCTACCCGGCCGAAATGCTCGAGCTGGGGATGGATATGGAGGCCGACCTCGGTATCGACTCCATCAAGCGGGTAGAAATTCTCGGCACAGTGCAGGACAAACTGCCTGAGCTGCCACAGCTGGACGCCGCAAGCTTAAGCGAATGCCGCACCTTGGGGCAGATCATAGATTGTTTTGCCGGCTCAAACGCTGAGCATGCAGCCGAGCCGCTAACCCAAACCTATGAGACGCCAAACACTCAGCCGAGTGTGGCCTTGCCGCCCCATTCGGGAGTCAGCCTAAAAAAGCTGCCGGCGGCAGATAGATTCTCAGGCGCAAGCGCCGAGGCTCTGTTTGCCGCGAACAGCTGTGCGCTGCTGCTCGATGACGGCCACAATGCCGGTGTCCTGGCCAAGAAACTGACAGACAGTGGCATCAGTGTCACTCTGGTGCGCCCGGCGGCAACCGATTCGCAATCGGCGCTGGATAGCAAGCTGCCAATCCTGACTCTGGCCAGCAATGATGATGCCGGAGTCAAGGCGCTCATCGCCGGGCTCAAACAGCAAGTGGCCATCTATATCCATCTGCAGCCACAACTGCCGCAGGAACAACTCGAAGAGTTGATGCCGCTCAACATCACGGCCAAGACTCAGGTACAACTGAGCTTCCTGTTCGCCAAGCATTTGAGCCCAACCTGGCAAGCGCCGACAAAAGGCCGCCGCGCCTTTATCACTGTGGCGCGCATGGATGGTCAGCTGGGTTTCAGCGGTCAGCCCTGTGAATTGAATCAGAGCGCCCTGTTTGGCTTAACCAAGACCCTGGCGCAGGAATGGCCTCAGGTGCATTGCCGCGCGTTGGATCTTGCTCCTGAGCTTGATGCCTCGGCGCTGGCCTCGCAAGTCATGGATGCGCTCTACAGCCCGAGTCAGGATCCGTTGGAGTGGGGCAAAAGCGCCGCCGGCAGAGTGACCCTGGTAGCGACTTCGGCCTATGACCAGAATGCTGCCGATACAGGCATGGCGCCATGCAGGCTCGATAGTTCAGATAAAATACTGGTGACCGGGGGCGCAAAAGGCGTCACCCTGGACTGTGCCCTGGCGCTGGCCCGCCAAAGTGGCAGTCACTTTATTCTCGCCGGTCGCAGCAAGGCCTTGGCATTGGAAGCATTTCCCGATTGGGCCAAGGGGCTTGAGAGCGGTCAGCTAAAAGCAGCCGCAATCACCGCGCTATTGGCCAAGGGGAAAAAGCCCTCGCCCAAGGAAGTGGAAGCCCTGATAAAACCTCTTGTCAACGCGCTGGAAATTCACGCAGCGCTCAAGCGCTTTGAGGCTATAGGTGCCAGCGCCGAATACCTGAGCCTGGATGTCAGTAACCCGGATGCGGTCGCGTCCACACTGGCGCCCATTCAGGCATTGGCGCCTATCAGCGGGCTGATTCACGGCGCCGGGGTGTTGGCCGATAAACACATCGCCGACAAGACCCTCGCCGAACTCGAATTGGTTACAGGCACCAAGGTTGGCGGCCTCTCCGCCTTACTCAGTACCTTGGCGCCAAACAAAAAGGCCGCCGAGCACTTAAAACTGTTGGCGCTGTTTTCCTCCGCCGCCGGTTTCTACGGCAACACAGGCCAGAGCGACTACGCCATGGCCAATGAAATTCTCAATAAAACCGCTCATCGGCTGCATCATGAGTTGCCAACCACCCGAGTGATCAGTTTCAACTGGGGCCCCTGGGATGGCGGCATGGTCAATGCGGCGCTGAAGCAGATGTTTGAGTCCCGCGGCGTCTATGTGATCCCAAGAGAAGCCGGTGCCAAGCTGTTTGCCGAGGCGATTCTGGCCCGCTCGGAGCCGCAGCTGTTGATTGGCTCCAGTATGCAAGGCCCGGGGGACAAACAAGGCCTGAACCACACAGATGTGCCAGAGGCCCAAGCTAGCCCCCAAATCCTGAGTCGCAGCATCAAGCGCCAGGAGCTGGCGCTGCTGAAAGATCACTGCATAGGCGGCAATCCGGTATGGCCGACTGTCTGCGCGCTCCAGTGGATGCTGCAAAGTGCCCAGAGCCTCTTTGGCGGCGATTGGCGCGCCGTGGACTATAAGCTGCTCAAAGGCGTGGTATTTGACACTGATGAAAAGCGATTGCAGCTCAGCCTGACTCTGGGAGCCGACGGCGAGCTGCAGGCGAGCATCAGCTGTGATGAGCGGCCTCAGTATCAGGCGACCCTGCTGCCGTTAATGCAGCAACCGTTAATGCAGCAACCGTTAATGCCGCAGCCGTTAATGCCGCAGCATGCCAGTCAGCCACTGGCACATGTTTCTATGACAGAGATAGGCGAAGGTGAGCTCCAAGTGCGTCAAGGCAGTGAGTTTTATCACAGCGGCGCCCTGTTCCATGGCCCGCAGCTGCAGGCCATTACTGAGGTACTGCAGTTTGATGACCAAGGCCTTAGCTGCCGATACCAGCTACCGGATGCCGCATCGAGCGAAGATCGCGCCCTGATCCAGCAAGACGCACTGCTGCAGGCCATGTTGATCTGGGCCCGGCTCAAATACGATGCCGCCAGCCTGCCCTCTTCCCTGGCGACGCTCTGGCAAAACGCCCTGCTGCCTGAAAATGACACCGGCCTTATTCGCCTGCAGGTGACCAAGCACTCCAGCCGTCAGCTCAGCGCCGATCTGGCCCTGTTCAACGCCGAGGGCCAACTGCAAACCGGGCTGGAAAATGCCAAGGTCACCATTAGCAAGGGGCTCAATGCCGCCTTTGAACCGGCCAAGGCCGCCACAGGTAATAGAGAAAGGCCTTGAGCAAAGCGATAGGCCCTATGCCTCACATTGAAGTAAAGCCAGCTGAGTCTGCGGCCGAAAAGCCGCTGCGGCTGGCACTGTGCCTGGTCGAAGAGGAGCAAAGCCTGGCGCCCAAGCTTCGGGCTGCCTTGCGCACTATCGCGTTTGATAGCAATCAGGCTCCCGACTGGCCTTGGCTGGTGGCCGAGGTCAAGGCCGGGGCAAGCCTGAGCCTGGTGCTGCCATCAAAGCAGCGGCTATTGCTGCTAAGCGCAGTCGATGCGGCGCAAGCAAGACTGCATCCCCAAGCCTTGCTGCAGGCCTTAAGCCATGGCGCTCACAAGCCGCAGCAGCTTCTTAAGCAGGCCTGGCAGCAGGCAAAACGCCCGGAGATAGAAGAAAGGGACACTCTGTTTCTGGAGCAATCGCTGGAACTTGAGCCGTTATGCCTGCAACTGGAGGCATTTGCCAAGCGGCGCCTGGCGCAGAAAATGGCGGGGTTGCCTTTTCAAGGCAAGTCTCTGGCGCTGGCCAGTAACTCCCCGGCTATGGCGCTGATCCTCAGCCAAGGCACAGCCTTGAGCGGCTCTTATGATAAAACAGCCTTGAGCGGCTTGGCTTCTGGAAAAGAATCAACCTCTGGCCTTTGTTCCCAAGGAGCACCCTGGCTTTTACCGCTGACCTTGATTGCCAGCCCAAAGACTCTGCTCAGTGAGGCGCAAACTGCGCTGCAGCAGGCCCAAAGTCGCCTGAGCCAATCGATGAGCGCAGATGCTCTGGCGCGCTGGCTGACGGATGAATTGAAAACCCTGGAGCAGAGCTTTTCAGACACAGCGCCCGAGGGCGGCGAATACTATTCGCTGGCGCTTATTGGCCGAGATGCCGCCGAGCTTATTGCCGAGAGCGAATTGCTCCTGGGTCAGCTTCAAAAAATAACGTCTTTGGCCAAACTGCTAGAGCTTGAGCTTATTACGCCAAATGGCAGCGTTTTTTGCGCCCAGCCGCTGGGCCCGGCTCGCCTCTGCTTTGTCTACCCGGGTGTCGGTACGGCTTACCATGGCATGCTCGGCGCCTTAAAACAGGCCTTTCCCAAGAGTTATGCCGATTTTGAGGCCGCAGCAACAGCCGAAAATGTCGCCCTATCCACCCTGCTGCCAACAGCCTTGAGCGATGTTTCTAATGAAACAACCTTGAGCGATAAAGGAGAGGCCGCACCCAGTCCGGCGCCAACAATGACACTCGCCGAGCAGGCCGTTGCCGGGGTCGGCGCCAGTGTGCTGCTGACGCAGATACTGCGGCGTGAGTTCAAGCTCCACCCGGCCTTTGCCATCGGCTACTCTATGGGCGAAGCGGCCATGTTTGCCGCCAATGGCGTCTGGGACAAGCCTTTTGCTTTGGTTAAACCTACGCTGGAAAGCCGGATTTTCTCAGAGCAGATCTCGGGCGCGCTCACAGCCGTGCGCCAGGAGTGGCAACTCGATACCAGAGACGCCATCTGCTGGAACAGTTTTCTGCTGCGCATTGATACAGGCAGCATCACGCCATTATTGCAAAACCCGGCTTACTCGCGGGTCTACCTCGCCATACGTCAGGGGCCTAGCTGCGTGCTGGCCGGGGATGAGGCTCAGTGCCGGGCACTGATAAAGGCCCTTGGCAAACGCGGCGTTGCCGCCAACCGGGTCACCGCCATGCACACACCGGCGGCCCTGCGTGTAAAGCCAGAATTGACCACCTTTTATGACAGGCCACTCTCGGGCGAGCTTGAACAGCCGCAGCCCGTCTATATCAGCGCCGGCAGCGAGCAGCCGCTCAAACCTGCCAGGCTTGAGCGCAAGCAGATAGCCGAGACCATAGCGACTTGTTTCAGTCAGCCACTCAATGTGGAGTCGCTGCTGCAAAGAGCCCGAAAACATGGCGCGCAACTGTTTCTGGAGGTCGGCGCCGACAGCCAAACCAGCAGCATTATTCAGGCGATGGCCGGAAAACAGCTCTCCAGCGATATCAAGGCCTTTGGCTGCGATCGCAAACATAGCGGCGCCGCCGACAACAAAGCATTACTCAAGGCCCTGGCTCGACTCATCAGCCACAGGGTCCCACTGGCCACAGCGGCACTGTATCCACAGCTTGCCCGGCCCGATAACTTAGTGACGTGAGAAAGTGAGAACAGAGTGACAAGTAAACAAGCCGAGCCCATTGCCATAGTTGGCATGGCCGCCCGCTTCCCGGGCTGTGAGGATCTGGACGCCTTCTGGCAACTGCTCAGCGAAGGCCGGGATGCCATCAGCTCCCTGAATGACAGCCAATTGGGCGCCAGTGTCAGCGATTATCAAGGCGCAAAAGGCCAGAGCGACCGTTTCTATTGTGATCAGGGCGGTTATATTCGCCAGCTAAACTTCTCGCCCGAGGGCTATGCCAGATCAGCGGATGAAATGGCAACGGGTGCCCAAACCTGGGATCAGCACCTGTTGTGGGCACTCGATTGCGCCCGCAAGGCCCTGCAAAGCGCCGGGCTAACCCCAGCGCAAAACGCTTCCGACTTGGCGCGCTGCGGCGCCGTGATGGGCACGCTTTCGTTCCCGACCCGAGCTTCCAACAAGGCCTTTTTGCCGCTCTATCATCACAGTGTCGATACGGCGCTGCGACGGCGTTTCCCCGGCATGCCGCCATTGGCGTCAGCCATAGATGCGGAAACGACAGCAGATGCAGGCATTCGCCATTGGGATACGGATATCGCCGCCCAGGGCTCTGAACTGCTGTGCGATTGCCTGGGCCTTGGCGGCCCCAGCCTGAGCCTGGATGCCGCCTGCGCCAGCTCAGTCTATGCATTGCGCCTGGCCTGCGACTATCTCAGTAACCACAGCGCCGATGTGATGTTGGCCGGTGCCGTCAGCGGTGCCGATCCCTTCTTTATCCATATGGGCTTTTCCATTTTCCAGGCCTTCCCCGAGTCGGGCCAAAGCGCCCCGCTGGATAACAGTTCCGGTGGTCTGTTTGCCGGTGAAGGCTGCGGCGTATTGGTGCTCAAGCGCCTGAGCGATGCCCAAAGGGATGGCGATACCATTCACGGCATAATCAGAGGCACAGGGCTTTCCAACGATGGCCGCGGCCAGTTTGTCTTAAGCCCCGCCAGCAAGGGCCAGGTACTGGCGTTTGAACGGGCATCCGAGGCGTCAAATATCGCGCCATCCCAGGTGGAGGTGATTGAGTGCCACGCCACGGGCACGCCTCTGGGTGACAAGGTGGAACTCAGTTCCATGGAGCAGTTTTTCGGCCCACGCCTGGAAGGCAGTTCCGCGCCTAAAATCGGCTCGGTCAAGTCCAACCTCAGCCACTTGCTGACCGCTGCCGGTATGGCAGGCATCATCAAGTTGCTGCTGTCGATGAAACACAAGCTGTTACCTGCCTCGGTGAGAATATCGGCGCCGCTGAGCTCGCCCAACGGCTTGTTTGGCGAGCACAATATAATGCGCAGCGCCATCCCCTGGCCGACCAAAGCGGGCAATCCCGGCCCGGTTGCCGGGGTGTCTGTGTTCGGATTCGGAGGCTGTAACGCCCACTTGCTGCTCACAGGGCCCGATGCTGCCAAAGAGCTTATTCCGGCCAAACCTTCGCCGGGAGCGGCTGCACACCAAGGCGCTGACGGCCTGGCGATTGAGGGCGCCGCCGCGCATTTCGGCGCCGCCGACTCGCTCGAGACGCTTGCCAAACTGATAGCCAAAGGGCAAACGGCCACCAGAGCCCTGCCACCCAAACGCTGGAAAGGCCTGGAGCGAAACCGCTCTTTGCTCTCCAGCATGGGGCTTGAACAGGCTCCCAATGGCGGCTACATAGACAAGTTTGAACTGGATTTCCTCAAATTCCGCCTGCCGCCCCATCCGGGAGATAGACTGGTGGCGCAGCAATTACTGCTGCTCAAGGTGGCCGATGATGCGATTCGCGATGCCAATCTGCCCATGGGTGGCCGGGTGGCTGTATTGGTCGCCATGGAAACCGAGCTTGAGCTGCATCAGTTCCGCGGCCGAGTTAATCTGCACAGCCAGATTAGCCAGAGCCTTAACGATGCCGGCATCAACTTAAGCCAAGATGAGTATCTCGAACTCGAGCGTTTGGCGATGGACAGCGTACTGCCCAGCGCCAGCCTCAATCAATACACCAGCTATATAGGCAACATCATGGCCTCCCGGGTCGCCTCCCAATGGGATTTCAACGGCCCGGCTTTCAGTATTTCGGCCGCCGAGCTGTCGGTCCCCCGGGCGTTGGAAGTCGCCGCCAATCTCTGCCGCACCGAGGCGTTGGACGCCGTAGTAGTGGCCGCTGTGGATCTCGCCGGCAGCGCCGAGCGGGTATTGCACTCGGGCAAGCGCCTGCAGCAACTTGGACTGTTACCGGGTGAAGGCGCCGGTGCCTTGGTGCTGACGCCGTCAGTTGCGCATCAAAGCGGCCGCTACGGCGCCCTGACAGAGCTGAGTTTCAAGCCGTTTTCATCAGTGGAATTAACAGCTAAAGAGCCTCTCTCTACGGCAGACTCAAGAGAGCAAGCACTTTGCCGGGACGCACAGCCTGAGGTAGATGAACACAGCCCCAGCTTCAAAGCCTTTCGTCGTCTCGCGGCCACCAGTCACAGCGCCGTCTCGCGTATGGGGCACAGCTTTGCCGCCGCCGGGATGGCCAGTTTGCTGCACTCGCTGCTGCGCCTGACCCAGGATAGGGATAAAGATTTCCACACCCTGCTGATAGATGGCGAGCGCCGCTGCGCCGCGGTTACTTTGCAACAGTCGGCGGAGCAAAAGGCGCGCCTGCAACAGGCACTCCGCACGCAGAATAAAAAGAACCGTCAAGAGAATAGTCAAGGGGCCAGTGAAAAGCCCAGTCAAAAGATAGCCGGCGCAAATGTCCGCCAGCTGTGGCAAACCATCACCCTTGGCGGTGACGCCATAGAGCAGCATATCGCCACCGCCGAGCTTAAACACGAGACCGGCATTCGCCAAAAGCTTGCCCAGGCAAAGAACACTCAAGCCCAGGCAGCGCCTGCAATGCACACCAGCAGCCAACAAGTTAACAGTGAACTGACTAAGGAGCTCACTCCGGTGAACAATCAGCACGCCCCATCAGCTCTCAGACAATCCGTGCCCGGCGATAAAATTGCGGCCGCTCCCCATAAAGCCGCTACCGAAGCGCACCTGCAGGCACTGGCAGATAATCAACGGCTGGCACGTGAAGCGCACCTGGCCTTCCTCAAGAGCCGCGAAACCGGACTGGCACTGGCCAGCGCCCTCTTGGGCGCCGGGGCCACGGCCAAAAACCGCTTAAGCGCTGAAACTATCGGCTCAGAAGACAAGCACTCGGCAGATCAAAGCTCCGCCTCAGTAGTGTCTTTGCCAGCGCGCACGCCCAAGGACTCGGTTCAAACGGCTGCTGAAGCTGTTGCCAAAACCATTGCCCCCAAAGCGACATCCCAAGTGCCCAAGGACAAACCCTGTATCTGGAATTATCAGGATCTGGTGCAATACGCCGAGGGCGACATAGCGCCGGTATTCGGCCCCGAGTATGCCGTGATCGACAGCTACCGCCGCCGGGTGCGACTGCCCACCACAGATTACCTGCTGGTCTCCAGGGTGACTAAACTCAATGCCCGTCTTGGCGAATACAAGCCGAGCACCATGACCACAGAGTATGATATTCCCGTGGACGCCCCCTATCTGGTCGATGGCCAGATCCCCTGGGCGGTGGCCGTGGAATCGGGCCAGTGTGACTTGATGCTGATAAGCTATCTCGGCATAGATCTGGAGAACAAAGGCGAGCGGGTCTACCGTTTGCTCGACTGTACCCTCACCTTCCTCGGCGATCTGCCCCGTGGCGGTGATACCCTGAGATACGACATCTCCATCAATCACTTTGCCCGCAACGGCGATACCCTGCTGTTTTTCTTCTCCTACGAGTGTTTTGTCGGCGAACGTCTGATCCTCAAGATGGACAACGGCTGCGCCGGTTTCTTCACCGATGCCGAGCTGGCCGATGGCAAAGGAGTCATCCGCACCGAAGAGGAGATCAAGGCCCGCAACCTGGCGATGGCGAACAAGCGCCAATTCCAGCCCTTGATCCACTGTAAACAACAGATATTTGATTACCAGCGAATGAGGCAACTGCTGAGCGGCGATATCGGCTCCTGCTTTGGCCCATCTCATGACTTGGGTTACCGCCAAGCCTCGCTGTGTTTTGCCTCGGAAAAGTTCCTGATGATCGAAGAGGTCAGCAGAGTCGAACCAAGCGGCGGCGCCTGGGGCCTGGGTCTGGTTGAAGGGCACAAGCAACTGGAGCCGGATCACTGGTATTTCCCCTGTCATTTCAAGGACGATCAGGTGATGGCCGGTTCCTTGATGGCCGAGGGCTGCGGTCAGTTGCTGCAGTTCTATATGCTCTATCTTGGTCTGCACAAACACACCCGCAATGGCCGTTTCCAACCACTGGAAAGTGCGCCGCAGAAGGTACGTTGCCGCGGACAGGTACAGCCGCAATCCAATCGTCTCACCTATCGGATGGAAGTCACCGAAATAGGACTGACACCCAGCCCCTGGGCCAAGGCCAATATTGAGATCTTGCTCGACGGCAAGGTCGTGGTGGACTTCCAGAATCTTGGCGTCATGCTCAAAGAAGATGAAGACTGTCACAGGTACGCCGATGACAGCAACCAGGAGCACAGCGGAAAGCCGCAACAGGTTGCCGCCTCGGCAAGTGATGCTAACGAGGCGCTGAACGCCGGGCGCCAGGCATCCATCAATGCTCCCTTGATGAGCCATGAAAGCTGCCCGGACTCTCAGCCCATTCACGGCGTGCTCCCGGTCAGGCATGTTCCGGCACCAGTAACGCCGGACTACCCGAATCGCAGACCCGATACTGCGCCCTTTACTCCCTGGCATATGTTTGAATTTGCCACCGGCGATATTGAGAACTGCTTCGGCCCCGACTTTGCCGCCTACCGCGGACTTATCCCACCGCGCACCCCCTGCGGCGATCTGCAGCTCACCACCAGGGTGACACAGGTGATTGGCCAGCGCGGCGACTTCAAGTCTCCGGCCTCCTGTATCGGCGAATATGAAGTGCCACCCAAGGCTTGGTACTTTAGTGAAAACAGCCACCCGGCGCATATGCCCTACTCGATTTTGATGGAGATAGCGCTGCAGCCCAATGGTTTTATTTCCGGCTATATGGGCACCACCTTGGGCTATGGCGACACAGAGCTTTTCTTCCGTAACCTCGACGGTAAAGGCACACTGCTGCGCCGGCTTGACCTGCGTGGCAAGACCATCCGCAACGACTCGCGTTTGCTGAGCACTGTCAAGGCGGGCACCAACATCATCCAGAGCTTCAGCTTTGTGCTCAGCGCCGATGGTGAACCCTTCTATGAAGGCGAGGCAGTATTTGGTTACTTCAAGGCCGAGGCGCTGAAAAACCAGTTGGGACTGGATAACGGCAAGGTGACCGAGCCCTGGGATAAACAGCAAGGGCTTGAGGCCGATGTGAGCTATGATCTTCGCGCCGCCGATTGTGCTCTCTATCATGGCTCTTGGGATCAAAAACACCTGCGCCTGCCGGGCGGTCGACTCAACTTTGTCGATTCTATCCGCATCTGCCGCCAAGGCGGCCATTCCAACTTGGGCTACATCTATGGCGAGCGCAAAATCGATGCCGCTGACTGGTTCTTCCGCTTCCATTTCCATCAGGACCCTGTGATGCCTGGCTCTCTCGGAGTGGAAGCCATGCTGGAACTTCTGAGTGCCTTTGCCCTGGACACCGGGCTTGGAAGCCAATTCAATAACCCAAGATTCGCCCATTGCCTGAGTCAGGTACAGTGGAAATACCGCGGTCAGATCAATCCCCTGAACCGGCAGATGTCGCTGGAGCTGCATATCACAGCCATAGAGGATACGCCGGACAGAGTCACACTGACAGCCGATGCCTGGCTTGCCAAAGATGGCCTGCGAATTTATGAAATAAAAGATCTGGCTCTGGCCATTGAAGAAGCCTGATACCTCAGGCAAAAACAACCGAACAGATAATGAGAGCAACAAGATGACAAGCTTCAATTGGCCCTGGGCCCTGAACCCGAACAGTGATGATGTCTTTGCGGCCACGGATAACTGTGCCGGCAACGCAATCAAGGCGCTGGATAAGCCGCTGTTTGTCGCCAGACAAACCAAGGGTGAAATCCTGTTTGCCAATCAGGCGCAGCTTGCCGAGACGAGTGCAAGCGGCAATACACTGCCGGTTTGCGCCATGGTGCCGCCACTCAGCGCAGCAGCGCTCGGCGATCCGGCCTTTGCCGCCTGCCACAAAGTCAAGTACGCCTATTATGCCGGCGCCATGGCCAACGGTATCGCCTCCGAAGAGCTGGTGATTGCCCTCGGCAAGGCTGGCATACTCTGCTCATTCGGCGCCGCCGGTCTGGTGCCCGCCCGAGTGGAAGCCGCCATCAGCCGAATTCAGGCGGCGCTGCCAAGCGGCCCCTACGCCTTTAACCTGATCCACAGCCCCAGTGAACCGGCACTCGAGCAAGGTGCGGTCGAGCTCTACCTCAAACACCGGGTGCGTACGGTCGAAGCCTCGGCCTTTCTGGCGCTGACCCCTCACATAGTAAGATATCGGGTGGCCGGACTGAGCCGGGACAGTAACGGCAACACCCTAATCGCCAACAAGGTGATAGCCAAGGTGAGCCGCACCGAAGTCGCCGCCCATTTTATGGCGCCGCCGCCGGAGAAAATCCTCCAGCTGCTGCTGAGTCAGGGATGGATCACTGAACTGCAGGCCGAACTTGCCAGGCAGGTGCCCATGGCCGACGACATTACCGCCGAGGCCGACTCCGGCGGCCATACCGACAATCGTCCTCTGGTTACCCTGCTGCCCACCATTATCGCCTTGCGGGATAAAATGCAGGAAAAATACGCCTACCAAGAACCTATCCGGGTTGGAGCGGGTGGCGGCATAGGCACGCCGGATGCGGCTTTGGCGGCCTTCAATATGGGCGCCGCCTTTATTGTTACCGGCTCTATCAATCAGGCCTGTATCGAAGCCGGTGCCAGCGAGCACAGCCGTAAGCTATTGGCGACAGTGGAAATGGCCGATGTCACCATGGCGCCGGCCGCGGATATGTTTGAGATGGGCGTCAAGCTGCAAGTGGTAAAACGCGGCACCCTCTTCCCCATGCGAGCCAATAAGCTTTACGAAATCTACAGCCGCTACGACTCGATAGAGGCCATTCCGGCCGATGAGCGCCAAAAACTGGAAACTCAGGTGTTTCGCGCCAATCTGGATGAAATCTGGCAAGGTACGGTTGCCCACTTTATGGCGCGGGATCCCGAACAAATTCGCCGCGCCGAGGGCAATCCTAAGCGCAAGATGGCGCTTATTTTTCGCTGGTATCTGGGGCTATCGAGCCGCTGGTCCAACACAGGGGAAAGCGGTCGGGAGATGGATTACCAGATCTGGGCCGGACCGGCACTGGGCGCCTTCAACGCCTGGGCCAAGGATAGCTACCTGGATGATTACCGTCAGCGCCGCGCCGTGGACTTGGCACTGCAACTGCTCGTAGGCGCCGCCTATCAAAACCGGGTCAACCAGCTGCGAAGCCAGGGCATAGCCCTGCCATCCAGCCTGAGCCATTATCGGCCGCTGAAATCGCTGGACTGATAATAAGCCAATCTTGATGCAAAAAGGCCAGAGGCAGGTTAACAACCTACCTCTAGCCTCAGTTACCATCAATTGAGCGAGTATGCGGTTAGCATGAATTGTTCGACTTATCAAACTGAGCTTACTGTTCCGACTGAAGCTCAGTCGCTCAGAACAACCGTCGCCACCGCATAGTGACGTTCATCGGCAATGGACAGTAGTGCCCGCTTGGCGCCCAGTGTTTCCAGGCGTTGGCACGCGCCATCACTGAATTCAAGCAAGGGCGCACCATCGGCATTGTTGCTGATATGAATATGCTGAAACGAGACTCCGCGGCCGATTCCGGTTCCCAGCGCCTTGGCAGCCGCTTCCTTGGCCGCAAAGCGCTTGGCCAGAAATCGCGCCGGTTCGCTCAGCGTCTGAAAGCGGACATATTCGGCCTCGGTCAGCACCCGTTTGGCCAGCCTATCTCCGCCCCGCTCCAACTGAGCCTCAATGCGGGCGATTTCCACTATGTCGGTTCCCAGTCCCAGCACAGCCATTACTCGCCTCTGCGACCTTCCAACATGAGTTGCTTCATATCTCTGACCGCCTTGTCCAGGCCGTCTATCGCCGCCCTGGCTATGATAGCGTGGCCGATATTCAGCTCATGCAGCTCGGGGATGGCCGCTATCGGCTTCACATTGTGATAGTGCAGCCCGTGCCCTGCGTTGACCACCAGGCCCTTGCCATGAGCATAGGTCGCCATTTCCGTGATACGGGCCAACTCCTCGCTCTCCTCTTCGGCGCTGTGGGCGTCGGCGTAGCGGCCGGTATGAATTTCTATCACGGGCGCCCCCACGGCTACGGCGGCATCTATCTGCTCGCGGTTGGCATCGATAAAGAGTGATACTTTAATGCCCTGCTCGGTCAGACGTTTGACCGCCGCGGCAATTTTCGGCTGCTGACCGGCAACGTCCAAGCCGCCCTCTGTAGTAAGCTCCTCGCGTTTTTCCGGCACCAGACAAACATAGGCAGGCTTAACCTCACAGGCGATATCCAGCATCTCTTCGGTGACCGCCATTTCGAGATTCATCCGGGTCTTGAGCGTCTTGGCCAGCAGATAGACATCGCGATCCACTATGTGGCGTCTGTCTTCACGCAGATGGATAGTGATCCCTTCGGCGCCGGCGTGCTCGGCCACGGCCGCTGCATGCACAGGATCCGGGTAATGGGTGCCACGCACCTGTCGCAAGGTGGCGATATGATCTATGTTCACCCCTAACAAGATTCGATTCATCTTTAACTCCTTGATAATTCCTGTAATGCACCAGCCTGTTCGGCGGTATAAAAGCAGTTTCTATTCTCTGCCCATTGTAACGGCAGCATTTGAAAAAAGCGGGCTGAAGAGCTCATTTCTCCCCTCGGCTGGGCGGCTGTGGCTCCCTTGGCAAATTTCCCCCCCGGCGGGCAAACAACTGCCTGCTGAGCAGTGGCTTATCGCCGAGCAGAGGCCGGAGCAATTGCCGGGTCAAGACTTTGGCGGCTTGCCAATCCTCTTGCTGAAGGCGATTTTCAGCCAATGCCAACAGAGTGCTTCCCGGTAGCGCCTCTTGCCGCCTTGCATCACCAATAAAGGGGGTGAACCCCTGTTCGGGAATGAATCTGTAGCAGCCATCGGCTTGGATATCGGCGCCATCAGCATCCTTCACCAATGAGGGCATGCAGCCAAGCTCGGATAAGAGTTTGAGCTCGAAATAGCGCAGTGTTGTCTGCTCAAAGCCCTTGGCCAGCGCCAGCAGGCTCTGATGATAACTGAAAAACAGCGCTTCGCCACTCTGGTGGTTGCCCAGTACCCGCACCAAGAGTTCATTGAGGTACATGGCCGCATATAAAGCGTCCCCGGTCAGGGGCACTGCCGGGGACGCACTTTCAATTTGAGTCAGGGTTCTGAGGTCGCTGCGGCCACTCAGTTGGAACAGCAACGGCTGAAACGGCTGCACTATGCTCTTTATCGAGCGTTTGCCACTGCCGACTCTGGCAACGGCGTCGACCCGACCAAGGCCATCCACCAGCAGGTTCAACAACATGCTGGATTCCCGATAGGGCCGGGCGTGCAGCACATAGCCTCGCAGCATAGTCGGCCTCAGTCTTCGCCGTAACCCAGGCTGCGAAGGGCACGTTCATCATCGGCCCAACCCGACTTCACCTTGACCCAGACTTCCAGGAACACTTTGTTATCAAATAACTGCTCCATGTCCTTGCGGGCCTCAGTGGCGATAGTGCGGATCCGCTCGCCCTTCTTGCCGATCACCATGCGTTTCTGGCCGTCGCGTTCAACCAGAATAAGCGCATTGATCTGATAGACGCCATTCTCCATCATCTTGAACTGCTCGATTTCCACCGTGGCATCATAAGGCAGTTCATCACCGAGAAAACGCATCAGTTTTTCACGGACGATTTCAGAAGCCATAAAGCGTTGTGAACGGTCGGTAATATAATCTTCCGGGAAATAGTGCACGCTCTCGGGCAGTGACTCTTTCGCCAGCGACATCAAGCGGCCAACGTTGGTACCCGACTTGGCAGAGATAGGCACAATTTCATCGAAGGCATACTTCTGTCCCAGGGCTTCCAGGTGCGGAAACAGCGTCTCTTTATCCTTGATATAGTCGACCTTGTTCACCGCCAGCACTGTCTTGCGCTCATTGCCGCCATGACGCAGCTTATTGAGCACCATTTCGTCATCGGCGGTCCAGTTGAGACCATCGACCACAAAGATCACCATGCAGACATCGGCCAGCGAACTGGCGGCGGCGCGGTTCATCAAACGGTTGATGGCGCGCTTTTCCTCTATGTGCAATCCGGGGGTGTCGATAAAGACTATCTGTGATGGGCCTTCGGTGTGGATCCCCATGATCCTGTGGCGGGTGGTTTGCGGCTTACGGGAGGTGATACTCACCTTTTGGCCGAGCAAACGGTTGAGCAAGGTGGACTTGCCGACATTGGGGCGACCGACTATGGCCACCATACCGCAGTAGGTAACATCATAGGCGGGTGTCGGTGACGGTTGGCTCATATTGGCCAACAATTCATCCAGGCTCGGCTCCTGGGCCGGTACCTCTGGGGTCTTACTCATTTTTTCAGTAGCTCCAATATCCCAGCAGCGGCTTGCTGCTCGGCTTTTCTGCGTGAACTGCCGGTGCCGGATACGGCTTGATCCAGCTCTTCGATACGGCATTCGACGGTAAAGGTCTGATCGTGCGCCTCGCCGGAAACCGCCACCACTGTATACTCAGGCAGAGGTTTCTTATAGCCCTGCAGGTACTCCTGCAGCTGGGTCTTGGCATCTTTTTGACTGACCCCGGGCTGAATCGCCTTCAGTCGCTGCTGGTACCAGCCCAAGAGCAATGGTCGACAGGTTTCCAGATCCGAGTCCAGGTAGATGGCACCTATGATGGCCTCCACCGCATCGGCGAGAATGGATTCGCGGCGAAAACCACCGCTCTTGAGCTCGCCCGGGCCCAGGGTCAGATAATCACCCAGCTTAAACTCTTTGGCAATTATCGCCAGGGTATCACCCCGCACCAAGGTCGCACGCATCCGGCTGAGATCGCCTTCGGTCGCCCTGGGGAACTGATGATACAAGGCATCGGAAATCACTATCGACAGGATAGAGTCTCCGAGAAACTCCAACCGCTCGTTATGCTTGTTGGCCGCACTTCTGTGAGTCATGGCCTGCTCCAGCAGTGCCATGTTATTGAATTCATACCCCAGAGTACGACACAGACGGGCAAAATTCTTCACAGGTTCTCTCACTTCAAACCACCTACACGTTCAAAACGCACACCGCTTGGCACCCAAGTAGGTAACCAATCCTGAGGCTGGCGCTCAAACTCAAAACTTATCCAAATTGCCACAGCCTTACCTACCAGATTCGCTTCGGGTACAAAGCCCCAGAAACGGCTGTCGGTACTGTTGTCGCGGTTATCGCCCATGGCAAAGTAGTGACCTTCAGGTACGACAAACTCGCCTTGATCAAAGCCTGGCTCACGGTAATAGAAAGCCGATGGCTCAGGACGGGCCGGGTTGATCAGAATATCGTGAGTCACCTCACCCAGTTGCTCGCGAAAACGCAGCAGATCCACGCCATCATCCTGGAACTCGCCTTTATTGACCGGTGCTCTCAATACCAGTTTAGGTCCTGGACAAGGTTGTTGCTCTTTACAGGCTTCCTGAATATAGAGCTCCTTGTTGCGATAGATGATCTTATCACCTGGCAAACCGATAACCCGCTTGATGTAATCGACTCGCTCATCTTTGGGGTATTTAAATACTATGATGTCGCCGCGCTCCGGCTCGCCGGTTTCCACCAGCTTGCTACGCCATACAGGATCTTTCAGGCCATAGCTGAATTTTTCCACCAGAATGAAGTCACCCACCAGCAGGGTTGGCATCATGGAGCCGGAAGGGATCTGAAACGGTTCATACAAAAAAGATCTCAGGATTAGCACAAAGGCTATCACAGGGAAAATGGACTTGGAGGTTTCCACATAACCTGGCTCCTGGATGATTTTTTCAGTGACTTCATCGGTCAAGGTGCCATTTTGCGCTTGGGCCAAAGCCAGTTTAGCCTGACGCTTGGGGGCCAACACAAAGGCATCGAGCGCCCAGATAAGGCCACTGACCAAGGTCACCAGCACCAGAATAATGGAAAAATAGGCTGCCATTGGTTAATTAACTCCTGCCTTGTATTAAATTGGAATAAGTCTTGTCAGCTTTAGTTAGTTTACCCATATTTGCCGTTCCAGGGACAGGTCTCCCCTTAAACTAACTAAAGCGCCGCAAAATGCGGCGCAAATGAGATGTAGCTATCCTGGACGCCACGGCGCCACAGGATCACTCGTTCAGTTTCAATACCGCCAGGAAGGCTTCCTGTGGAACTTCCACGTTACCGAGCTGCTTCATCCGTTTCTTACCTTCTTTCTGCTTCTGCAGCAGTTTCTTCTTCCGGGAAACGTCACCACCGTAACATTTGGCGGTTACGTCTTTACGCAGTGCTTTCACGGTCGAACGGGCCACAATCTGACTGCCCACTGCGGCTTGGATTGCAATATCAAACATCTGCCGCGGGATCAGCTCTTTCATCTTCTCCACCAGGGCGATACCACGGTGGCGTATGTTGCCCCTGTGGATGATCATCGCCAGTGCATCGACTCTGTCGCCGTTGATCAACACATCCAAACGCACCATGTCGGCTGCCTGGAAGTAGACAAAGTTATACTCGAGCGAAGCATAGCCACGACTGGTGGACTTAAGCCTGTCGAAGAAGTCCATCACAACTTCAGCCGCCGGAATATGATAGGTCAGTGCCACCTGGTTGCCGTGGTAAACCATATTCTTCTGTACACCGCGTTTTTCAACACACAGAGTGATCACGTTGCCCAGGTAATCCTTGGGCACCAGAATATTGGCTTCGACGATAGGCTCGCGCATCTCTTCGATATAGTTGAGTGCCGGCAACTCGGATGGGTTATCCACATAGACAACATCGCCATTGGTCAGTTCAACTTCATACTCTACAGTGGGCGCCGTGGTGATCAGATCCAGGTTATATTCCCGCTCCAATCGCTCCTGGATGATCTCCATATGCAGAAGTCCCAGATAACCAATACGGAAACCAAATCCCAGAGCAGTGGAGTTTTCCGGCTCAAACTGCAGTGAAGCATCGTTCAAGCTCAGTTTATTCAACGCATCACGGAAGTTTTCATAGTCGTCGGTAGAGATGGGGAACACACCAGCGTATACCTGAGGCTTCACTTTCTTGAAGCCAGGCAGAGGCTTGTCTGCGCCGTGTTTGGCGTGGGTCAGGGTATCCCCCACTGGGGCCCCGTGGATCTCCTTGATACCGGCAATAACAAAGCCTACTTCACCGGTTCTCAGTTCAGTTTTTTCTTTCTGCTTGGGAGTGAAGATCCCCACCTTGTCGGCGTTGTAAGTCTGGCCTGTGCTCATGACCTTGAACTTATCGCCCTTCTTGAGTACACCGTTCTTGATTCGAACCAGAGACACAACCCCTTGGTAACTATCGAACCAAGAGTCGACGATCAGTGCCTGCAGCGGCCCTTCCGGATCACCTTCCGGTGGCGGAATTTGTGCCACTATGGTTTCCAGCACTTCATCTATGCCAATACCTGTCTTGGCAGAGCAGCGCACTGCATCTTTGGCTTCAATGCCAACTATATCTTCAATCTCGGCCGCCACCCGCTCGGGTTCAGCCTGTGGCAGGTCAATCTTGTTGAGTACAGGGACAACATCCAGATCCATTTCCAGCGCGGTATAACAGTTCGCCAGTGTCTGGGCCTCAACCCCTTGACCGGCATCAACCACCAGCAAAGCTCCTTCACAAGCCGCCAGCGAGCGGGAAACTTCATAGGAGAAGTCAACATGCCCTGGGGTATCGATGAAGTTCAGCTGATAGATTTCACCGTCTTTGCCCTTATAGTCGAGTGTAACGCTCTGGGCCTTGATGGTGATACCGCGTTCGCGCTCCAGATCCATTGAATCCAGCACCTGAGCAGCCATTTCACGGTCGGTTAAGCCGCCACAAACCTGGATCAGGCGATCTGAGAGGGTAGATTTGCCATGGTCGATATGGGCAATAATCGAAAAGTTTCTAATATGTTTCATTATGCTGCAATGACTAAATTCTAATGGGAGACTGTGCTCAAAGGTGCGAAATTGTACCCGATTGCTGGGCCAATACCAATTAGATTCACACTTTAAGCCTTGGCGGGAATGACGGGATTAATGGCACTTGCTTTCTGAAGCGGCCTCCATGGCTTGGCCCAGATTGGCGAGTATGACGGGTTGGGCCCGGTTTTCAATCCTGCGCGCCTGAGACTTACCCAGTTGCCAAGCCAGCAAAGCAAAGATGATCGCCATGAATATAACCCCTCCATCTGTACTGAACCCAGCAAGCGAAGCAATAAAGCGCCCCAGCAACCCGCCTAAAAAAAGCCCGGCCAAAGGCAGCATATAAACCAGCAATGCCGCCTTGAGCACTACGCTTTCCGGCAAGCCTAAACGCAGTAAAGTGCCTTCTGGATAAGTTTCAGTACTGGGCAGGGAAAACTCCTGCAGCCGACTGCCAAACGCCTTGGCAACCGCAGAAGTGCCGCAGGATTCGCTACTGGAGCAGTGATTACAGGCACTCTTCAACTCCACCTGCACCTTGACCCAACCATCGCTGTCTGTGCCAACGACCTTAGCCACCTGCTCCATCATAATTCAGCCCTCACTCCAGCCTTAGACCCGAAGCGATACGGATAAGCGTTTGTGTCGGCACCTTACCAACGGCAACCACTTCCAGATTACCGACTCGGTCGGCCGCCATGGAAAGGCCATTGCGGGTCATCAGCTCTTCCGGCATAGGCGCGTCACCGGCGCGGGCAACGTAGACAGAGATATTGCTGAAGCCATCGGTCAAGGCTATGTATTCCACCGGCTCATGACTGCCAATCAGGCGATGATGATCACGAACCACCACTTGAAAACCGGGCGGCAGCCAATCAAACTGCCAATTCTGGCCATCTTCACGCTCTGAGGAGTTCATCACCGCCGGCCATTCCTGCTTGTAGGCCTCCACCAGCAGAGGCGCCGTTTCCTGCAATTCTATCAATTCGATAACCAACAACTGCTCCAGCAACTGCTTGTCCTGATTCAGCATGTCATAGCGCAGCGGCAGGAAGGTTTCCATATCCATCCACACCTGAAAACCATAGCGGTATTCATCATTGGGCAAAATGCGGATCATCTGTCCTGGACGGCCGGCGATACGGCTACGCCCCCCCAACACCAATTGATATCCGGCCTCAAGATTGCCGCTGTCACCGAAGAAGGCCGCTGGCATCACTCCTTGAATACGCTTGGCATTAATACTATAGGCGGGCTGATCGTGTTCGATAAAGGTCACTGTATTACCGACACGAACGGCATTTTTTGGCGGCCCATTAAGGTGTTCGAGGAAGGCCACTTCCTCACCGTTGACTTTACCGTGCAGGTATACCAAAGGCCGAATATTATCGGCCTGAAGTTGGATGAGAGAAATCTTGTATTCTTTTTCGCGCAAAGCCTGGCTCATTTTTTCAAGCCAGGCTTTGGCGGACATATCATCCTGCGCGAAGGCAGGCACTGCGAAGGCCAGGAGGGCCAAGAGGAAAAGGCGCAAGAGATTTCCTTAACGATTCATAGGAACAGGAACGACCTCACTATTGTTATCCATAACCACACCGGCATTCAATCTCTGTTGCAACATATGATCCTGAATATAGCTGTTAATCCTGCGACGTTGCTCAATCAA
Source organism: Shewanella sp. BJSY2023SW007 (assembly GCF_047314525.1). Lineage (NCBI taxonomy): Bacteria > Pseudomonadati > Pseudomonadota > Gammaproteobacteria > Alteromonadales > Shewanellaceae > Shewanella > Shewanella sp. BJSY2023SW007. The sequence goes on from NZ_JBKORL010000066.1 coordinate 80,227, forward strand.
CTGCTCATTGGTATATCCCTGTGGCTGCTGAACCGGTCCGGTTTGCAGGCTAACAGGTGAAGCACTGCCCACCAATGGACGGGTAATAAGCACTGGGGATGCAGGATCCTGGCTTTCAGGTGCCTGGTTGTAGTTCTGAACACCAACAATGGCAACCATGGCAACAGTGGCCGCAATCGCATACTGGCCAAACTGTTTGAACATGGGGATCACTCTACCGCCGGAAGCAAGCTGACGTTGGGGCTCAACAACCTCTGATACCTGAGTCGAGGTAACAGGCGCGACTATCGTCGGTTCCTTGTCGATAGCGGCAGCAATACTGGCAGAAAGATCCAAGGGGATAGCGGAAGGCAACTCGCCACGCATAGCATCACCAATTAGGTGGTAGTTACGCCACTTGTCGTGAGAAGCAGTGTCACCAGCCAGTTCTGCCAGCGTCTGAGCGTCGGTTTCGCCGTCCACTGCCGCAGAAACCCACTCCTGACCTAATTTATCCATTACTCACCTGTCTCTATTAAAGGGTCATCTTTCCAGCAAAGGCTGGAGCTTCTTATCTATGGCTTCCCGAGCACGAAAGATACGGGATCTCACAGTACCTACAGGGCAATCCATCACATTGGCAATATCTTCGTAGCTCATACCATCAAGCTCACGCAAAGAGATAGCCATCTTTAACTCTTCCGGCAAAGATTCGAGAGTGTCGAAGACAGTCTTCTTTATCTCGTCTGAAAGCATCAACCGCTCAGGAGAGGCGAACTCTTTCAGGGCATCACTGCCATCGTAGAACTCGGCTTCATCGGCATCGACATCGTTCGCAGGCGTTCTGCGCCCTTGTGACACCAGATGATTCTTGGCCGTATTTACTGCTATTCGGTACAACCAGGTATAAAAGGCACTCTCACCGCGAAAATTAGGTAACGCCCGATAAGCCTTGATAAAAGCCTCTTGCGCCACATCTGCTACATCGGCCTGATTCCGTACATAACGGGATATCAGATTGATGACCTTACTCTGATACTTTTGTACCAGCAGGTTAAAAGCGTTTTTATCGCCACGTTGTACGCGCTCAACCAGTTGTTGATCACTTGTTTGTCCACTCATCCGAGCCGACTTCTCCCAAATCTTATAATGCTGATTTCTCAGTCGCTCGAATCATATTCACTTATGTAGACTAGCGTGCTTCGAAAAAGTTCTGATGTTTTGCAAAAAATGTACTGCGAATATCCTGAGCTGAGTTGTATCCATCCCTTGCGAGTTGGTTTACCATAACCGAACCCCCAGTCACATCTCATGATACCCGATGAAACAAGTAGTTGAACACCAATCTGACGTCCTGGTCATAGGCAGTGGTGCAGCGGGCTTGACTCTCGCCCTTCACCTGGCTGAAAAAACCAAAGTCATTTTACTCTCCAAAGGTCCTCTCAACGAAGGCTCAACCTATTATGCCCAAGGGGGCATAGCCTCGGTTTTCGACGAGGAGGATACCATAGAATCCCACGTGGCCGACACCTTGGTCGCCGGCGCCGGACTCTGTGATGAAGCCGTGGTAACCTACACGGCCGAGAATGCCCGCGCCGCCATGCAATGGCTGATTGAATGCGGTGTGGCCTTCGATAAGGAAGAAAATCCCGATGGCAGCATCAATGACAGCGCCTACCATCTGACCCGTGAAGGTGGCCACAGCCACAGACGTATTCTGCACGCAGCCGATGCCACCGGCAAAGAGGTACAGACCACACTGCAGGAGATGGCCCAGGCCCACCCCAATATTCTGGTGCTTGAGCGTTACAACGCCATAGATTTGATCACCACCCGAAAACTGGGCCGTCCGGGCAACCGGGTATTGGGCGCCTATGTCTGGAACCGTAACCTTGAGCAGGTGGAAACCATCAAGGCCAAGTTTGTCGCCCTGGCGACCGGCGGCAGTTCCAAGGTTTACCAGTACACCTCCAACCCGGATATCGCCAGTGGTGATGGTATTGCCATGGCCTGGCGTGCCGGTTGCCGGGTAGCCAACATGGAATTCAATCAGTTCCACCCGACCTGTCTATACCATTCAGATGCCCGCAATTTCCTGCTGACCGAAGCTTTGCGCGGTGAAGGCGCCTATCTGCGCCGTCCAGATGGCAGTCGCTTTATGCCTGACTTCGATGAACGCGCCGAACTGGCGCCCAGAGACATAGTAGCCAGAGCCATAGACTATGAAATGAAACGCCTCGGCGCCGATTGTGTCTATCTGGACATCAGCCACAAGGATCCGGAATTTGTCATCAAGCATTTCCCCACCATTTACCAGCGCTGCCTGGACTTAGGGATAGATATCACCAAGGAACCTATCCCTGTGGTGCCTGCAGCACACTATACCTGCGGCGGGGTAATGACAGATTTTCATGGCCAGACAGATCTCAATGGTCTCTATGCCATAGGTGAAGTGGCTTATACCGGACTGCACGGTGCCAATCGCCTGGCGAGTAACTCTTTACTGGAGTGCCTGGTATTCGCCCGCGCTGCTTCGACCGATATTCAAAGCCAATTGGGTAAAATTGCCATGCCCGGTAATATCCCGGCCTGGGATGAAAGCCAAGTATGTAACTCGGATGAGGAAGTAGTAATTGCCCACAACTGGCATGAGCTGAGACTTTTTATGTGGGACTATGTGGGGATTGTGCGCTCAGACAAGCGTTTGGAGCGGGCCCTACGCCGCTGCGCCATGCTGCAACAGGAGATCCAGGAATATTACAGCAACTTCCACGTCACAAACAATCTACTGGAATTGCGCAACCTGGTGCAGGTGGCCGAGTTGATCATCCGCTGCGCTATGTCCCGCAAGGAAAGCCGCGGCTTGCACTGTAATATCGATCATCCGCAGAAACTGGAGAATCCGCAGCCGACCATTTTGCAGCCTGAATAACTTAGCTGGAATAAGGTCAGTTAGCGGACTTTGACCGCTGCAACAATAGACGACACAGATGACGATAGTCTGTGTCGTCAAACATATCGGCAAACAGCCAGCAACGCCCGCAGTTATCCTCCCCCTGATAGGTAAAAGTCACCACAAAGGGGCTGACCCAAGGTTTGCCACTAAGTTCGAAACTCGAACCGGGTTCGAACTGTCCTTCACCCAATTCATTAAGCCAGAAACAGAGTTGCCAACGGCGCAAACGCCACAGAGCCAGGCCAAAAGCTACCAGTACCAGCAGCAAACATAAGTATTTGAACGATAAATAGAAAGGATAATCCAGCGCCGGCCAGGCAAGAAAGCTGCTCAGGCAAACAGCAGCCAGCACCGTCAGACTCAGATACTGGCTGAAGGAAGAACTGAGTTGAAACCTATGGCGCTGCCCGGCCACGAACGCGCACTACCATCTGTGCCAGTTGCGGATCCGGACATTGCTCATGCCCCATAAACCAAGCGAACAGTTCCGGGTCTTCACACTCAAGCAGACGAACAAACAAGGCCTTGTCCTCAGGGCTCAGAGTCTCATAATGCTGCTCCACAAAAGGTTGAAACAATACATCAAGCTCCAGCATGCCACGGCGACATGCCCACTTTACCCTGGGGGTACTCATCAAGTCAGACACCTATAATGCTCCAATCAAGAATTTTGCCGCAAGTTTACATTCTGGCGTCTGCGCTGTCGAATACCCACCTTAATCATCCACCCGTATCAGAACTGCTGCACCTGAAGATCTCGACCGGCAAATAACTCACCAAAATCCGTTTCCAGCAAGCGCTGCACCGCCGGATGCTGGATCATCCGCTCTGCGAACATCACATGATATTCCTCTTTGATCTCCATGGTTTCACCGAGCAAACGTATATTATGTTCGAGAATATCCTGCTGGTAGATGGAGGGAGCAACAAATATCCCCTTACGGAAATAGCCAAAAGCCTTCATCATAGCCGCATCGTCAAACTCGCCGAGAATCGTGACATTAAGGCGTTTCTCATCAAACCAGCGATAGAGCTGCTGCCCCAAGGAAGTGCGTCGACTGGGGATCAGCAAGGGCCCCTCTTCCAAACATTCAGGAAAACCACTTTTAAACTCCTGCGCCGAGAAGAAGGCGATACCGCACTCCCCCAGCTTCTTGGAAAGAATTTCCGGATATTTGAGAGACTCACCGGCGCAGTCCGACAGTATCATATCCAGTTTATGCTCCCTGAGCCGGGTCATCAGACTCTCGTGAGTCGATTCATAACAGGCCAAGTGCATGGAGCTAGTTGCCGGGATAACCGACATCAGCACCCGACTGGCCAACGCCTTGGAGAGAGCATCGGCAATACCCACCTCAAACAGGATGGATTCATCCTTGCGATAGTTGAGCACATCGAGCATCTCATAAGAGAGGCTGAACATTTTATCGGCGTAGCGAAACACCAACTCGCCCAATTCAGTAGGGGCCAGATTGCGCCCTACCCGCTTGAACAGACTCCCCTTAAGCCTTTCTTCCAGAGTGCGTATCTGGCCGGTAATGGTTTGTGGGGTTAAACAGAGTGTCTCGGCAGCCTTGGTCACTGAGCCTTGCTTATGCACCATCCAAAAGTAATACAGGTGGTTGTAGTTCAAATGAGACATAGGCTGCCCCGACTCCTTACTTCAAACGCTGACAGTCCAGCAAATTATTTACGGCAAGCTGCAGTGTCTCTATATCCTTGACCTCACCGCTTTCAAAGGCTTCGCTGATCCCCATAACCAGTTGATCCCTATCCGGGATCCTCTCCAGGCAATACTTGCGATTGGCTTCCTGAAAACGCTTACCTCCCCGATATTTAAGCGCGCGGGCTTCATAGCCGTTGCTGTCCAGGCGGGCACCTACCGCCTGTGGCTTATACATAAGCGCACCATCAACAACGCCCTCAAGGTAACTCTGACACAGGACAGCTTCCTTGTCTGCAATACAGGCTTCTATCTGTGACGCCTGAACCAAAGGGGCCATGCCCACGAGAATGAGTCCTGCCATTATGCTTGTTTTCATTCCTTTTCTCCTTTTTCAGGTAACACTTTTGACAGCCAGAAATAGCCCACGACTGCCGCCAACATAGATCCGATAAGGATCCCCAACCTGGCCAAATCGCTATAGACAACGCCACCATGCTCAAACGCCAGCGAGGCAATAAACATCGACATGGTAAAACCTATACCGCACATCACAGCCACAGGTATGATATGGCGCCAGGCAATGCCCTCGGGCAACTCTGCCAGACGCAACTTAACCGCAATAAAACTGAACAGCACCACACCAATCGGCTTACCGAGCAACAAACCCAAAGCAATACCCAGAGGTACAGGCGATACCAGGCTCTCGAGCGACATCCCGCCCAAAGCTACCCCGGCGTTGGCAAAAGCAAAGACCGGCAGGATCAGGAAGGTACTCCAGGGGTGCAGCGTATGCTCCAGATGCTCGGACGGCGAACCACCTTGCTTGTCGCGCAGCGGAATACAAAAGGCGATGATCACCCCGGCCAAAGTGGCATGAACCCCGGACTTGAGTACGGCAACCCAGAGAATAGCCCCAAGCACGCCATAGGCTCCAAGCGCAGTCACGCCGCGACGGTTCAAAATAATCAAACCTATAACGGCAGCAGCGGCAATCACCAGGCTTATCATCGACAGATCGCTGCTGTAGAACAGCGCAATAATAACAATGACACCCAGGTCATCTATGATTGCCAGCGCCAATAAAAACACCTTGAGCGCCACAGGAACCCGGTTGCCTAAAAGTGCCATTATCCCCAGCGCAAAGGCGATATCGGTCGCGGCAGGAATCGCCCACCCCCCTTGAGTCACTGGGTCATTGGCATTGAACAGCAGATAGACTGCGGCCGGAACAAGCATGCCGCCTATAGCAGCAAAGGTGGGTAGAGATGCCTTGGAAACACTGGACAGCGCTCCCTCAAGCAATTCGCGCTTAACTTCCAGACCAATCAACAGAAAGAACAGCGCCATCAGACCATCGTTGATCCACAGCAGTAAGGGCTTGTTGATATCCAGCGCCCCGAGCCGCAACTGCATCGGGGTATCCAAAAAACCTTGATAAACGCCGGCAAGAGGTGAATTAGCCAAGACCATAGCCAAGGCTACAGCAATCAATAACAGGATACCGCCGGCAGATTCCTGACTCAGGAAATTCCGAAGTGCCTTTTCCATACTAAACTCCCAAAAACATAATTGATTTGAGTGTAGTAGATGGATTTAGGTAAGAATAATCGAAAGTTTCTGCGAAACACCTCGAAATATACGAGGTATTTCGCTAAAAAACTGTTTTTAAATGGCAACTGGTGCTTTGATATGAGGGTGAGGATCGTAACCTGACAACTCGAAATCTTCGAATCGGTAATCGAAAATAGACTCAGGCTTGCGAATAATTTTCATTTGTGGCAGAGACTTGGGTTCACGGCTGAGTTGCAGCGCCGTTTGCTCCATATGATTGGAGTAAAGGTGGGTATCACCGCCAGTCCAGACGAAATCGCCCAACTCGAGGTCACACTGCTGCGCTACCATCATGGTCAACAGCGCATAGCTGGCAATATTGAACGGCAGCCCCAGGAACACATCACAGCTGCGCTGATACAGCTGACAGGATAACTTGCCATCAGCCACATAAAACTGGAAAAAGGCATGGCAAGGCGCCAGCGCCATCTTGTCGAGCTCGGAGACATTCCAGGCCGAGACAATCAAACGTCTGGAGTCAGGTTGTGATTTGATCTGTTCTATCACCTGGGTAATCTGATCGATATGACCGCCATCGGGCGTTGGCCAGCTACGCCACTGAGCGCCGTAAACCGGTCCCAGATTACCGGATTCATCGGCCCACTCATCCCAAATCGTCACTTTATTTTCATGCAGGTAAGCAACATTGGTGTCCCCTTTCAGGAACCAGAGCAACTCATGAATAATGGAGCGCAAATGGCACTTCTTGGTGGTCACCAAGGGGAACCCCTTACTGAGGTCAAAACGCATCTGATAGCCAAATACAGAGCGGGTTCCCGTGCCGGTACGGTCAGTTTTTTCGGTACCGGCATCTAAAATATGTTGCATTAAATCAAGATATTGCTGCATTACTGCTTGTCCTTCACCACGCCGGCCTGCGGCGCATTACGCATTAACAGATAGAGTCCAAAGAGGATCATGGGCACTGACAGTATTTGCCCCATGGTCAAAAAGCCCAAATAAAGCCCGAGTTGAGCATCCGGCTGCCTGACCGTTTCCACTATGCAGCGGAAGATACCATAGCCGAGCAAAAACATCCCGGACACGGCTCCGGTCTTGGGACTGCGTCTGCTGAACCATTGCAGTAAAATAAACAGCGCAACGCCTTCGAGGGCAAATTGATACAGCTGCGAAGGATGACGAGGCTCAGGGCCGCCGGAAGGAAACACCATGGCCCAAGGCACATCTGTCACCCGGCCCCAAAGCTCACCATTGATAAAGTTACCCAAACGCCCGGCGCCCAAACCGATAGGCACCACCGGAGCCACCATATCCGCCACCGCAAAGAAGCTGCGCTTCTGTTTCCAGGCGATGTAGAGCATGGCCAGAATAACCCCCATCAAACCACCATGGAAAGACATGCCGCCTTCGCTGATCTTGAATAGGTACAAGGGGTCGGCAATAAAGTAATCCAGATGGTAAAAGAGCACATAACCTATGCGGCCCCCCAGGATCACCCCGAGAAAGGCATAGAACAGCAGATCAGAGACCTGCTCGCGGCTCCATAACCCCTTGGATCTGTCAGCCATACGGTTGAGCAGTATCATAGCGGCCAAAAAGCCCAGCAGGTACATGAAACCATACCAACGCAAAGCCGGTTCAAAAGTCTGGCCGAACAGCTCAAAGGGGCCAAAAGAGACGATCACAGGATCAATATTGGGAAATTCTAAAGCCATAACAGAAAGACGATTCCTAAATTAACCAAGGCGCAGATCAGGCCAGAATAAGTTTAAGACCCACAACAACCAATAAAAGTGCAAATATTTTCTTCAGTACAGGCGTCGGCCAGGTGCTGGCCGCTTTGACCCCCACAGGCGCAACCAACATTGAGGAAGCAATAATACCCAGCAAAGCCGGCAGATAGACATATCCCAAAGTGCCGCTTGGCATATCAGGGGCGTTCCAGCCTGCGATAACATACCCTAAACTGCCCCAAAGGGCGATAATAAGGCCAGTAGCCGATGAAAAACCCACCGCCTGACGCATCTGCAGCCCACACCAAGTGAGGAAAGGCACCAAGAGCACCCCACCGCCTATGCCCATCAAGGCGGCAATAATGGCAATCATCGCCGAGACGATGAGTAAAACGGGAAATGGCGGCAAGCCCTCTTTCGCTGATGGACGGAAAGGAAATGCCATCTGGGCGGCCATTAGGATAACAAACACGGCAAAGGCACGGCGCAGATCATCGGCCGGGATCAACTCGGCGATAAATCCCGAACACAAGGCTCCCAGTGCCAGACCGGGCAACATGGATTTAAACAGTGGCCAGGGAATATTGCCGCGACTGTGGTGGGCGCGGGCGGATGAAAAAGAGGTCAAAATAATGGCCGCCAACGAAGTAGCAATGGCGACATGGGGCAACTGCGCGGCAGGAACCCCCACCTTGGGTAAAATATACAGCAGCGCCGGCACCACGATAAGACCGCCGCCTATTCCCAACAAACCGGCCATAAAGCCGACAAAGGCCCCCAACGCCAGACAAACACCGAATACCCAGAGAAATGTGTCCACAGAGGTTCCTTAATTCTTGTTGTTATTCCATACCCGGCACCGCCGGTTCAGTTGAGAATGGCTGCCAGTTCTCTTTGCCCCAAATAATCGTGCACCAGTTGCCGCACTTCACTGCCGCTTTTGAGTGTCAGCGCCTCGGCCAATAACTGCTCGAGTTCATCGCTGCGCACTCGCCGCAGCAGATAATTTATTCTGGCCAAGCTCCCCTGGTTCATACTCAAGCGGTTGTAGCCCATGGCGACAAGCAGCAAGGCACCGCCGGGTTCACCGGCCAACTCGCCACAGACACTGGCACCAAGGCCATATAGACGGCACGTCTCCCGCGCCTGTTTCAGCGAACGCAATATCCCCGGATGATAACTGTCAAACAGGGCGCTGACCCTGGGGTTGTTGCGATCCACCGCCAACAGATATTGAGTCAGGTCGTTACTGCCGACCGAAACAAAATCGACCCGTTTGGCAACTTCATCCAGTTGAAACAGCAGCGCCGGCACCTCCAGCATAATGCCCACCTTGGGTCTTTTCAGCTCAGGGTTCACATCCGACTTAAGCTCGGAATAAGCCTGTTCGATATATTCAAGCGATTGCTCTATCTCATCTAGATTACTGACCATGGGCAGCAAAATATGCAGCTGCTCGCCGCTGCCGCTGGCCTGGAGCATGGCGCGAATTTGCACCAGAAACAGCTCGGGATGGTCCAGCGACAAACGAATGCCACGCCAGCCCAAAAATGGGTTTTCCTCCTTGATGGGGAAATAAGGCAAGGGTTTGTCTCCACCCACATCGAGGGTGCGCATCACCACGGGGCGCCCCGATGCCGCCTCCAACACCTGACGATACACCTTAACCTGCTCAGACTCGCTGGGAAAACGCTGTTGCAACATGAAAGGGATTTCGGTGCGATATAGCCCAATACCATCGGCGCCTTCGGCAATTTCCGAGGCCAAACCACTGAGTAAGCCGGCATTCATGTATAGATGAATACGTTTGCCATCAACCGTCTCGGCCGGCAGGTTCAGCTCTTTGGCGTATTGCCGCTGCAACGCTCTCTCGGCGGATAACAAACTGCGGTACTCACCGACCACGGCCGGAGACGGCGACACCATCAGTTGACCACGGGTGGCATTGAGCACCAAAAGCTTCTTGTCTATGTCGGCAGCCAAAACCTGGTCGACCCCTGTGATGGCAGGCACACCCAGGGCCCGGGCCAGAATAGCAGCATGGGAGTTGACCCCGCCAAGTTCTGTCACTATCCCGGCCAACTTTTGCCGCGGAAACTCGGCCAGCAAGGTGGTGTCCGCTTCACGGGTCACCAGAATAACCGGCTTATCGGCATTGAGCTCCAACCGCTCCGGCTCAATCAACTGGCGCAGCACCTTCTGCCCCAAGTCACGGATATCGCTGGCCCGCTCCTTGAGATAGGGGTCTTCCATCGCCATAAACTGGGTGATGTAACGCAAAGACACGCGGCTGACCGCCGACTCGGCGCACCAACCCGCAAGCACTTCGTCGCGATATTCGCCCCCAAGGCTGGCCTCTTCCAGCAAGAGCTGCAGCGCCGAGAAGATAGACACCACCTCTTCATCCTGCTCGCGGTCAAAACGCTGTGCCAGGGTGCTCAGAGTGTTACGGCAACGCTCGATTGCTGCCTTGAGGCGTTCAAGCTCATTGGGGATATCTGTTGCGGTTTGATCCGGCTGCTCCAGGGATATCTGACCACCCAGCACCAAAGCATGGGCAATGGCGATACCATTGGAAGCCGGTGTACCCTGAAACAGGATTTGCAGCTGATCTTCCTTGACGCTGGCCTTTTGTTTGAGGCCGCGAATAGCCATGGCCAACTGCGCCGCCAGCGTCATAAGAAAAGCTTCTTCCCCTTCGCTGAACTGACGGGCACTGGGCTGCTGCACCACTATGACGCCAAGCAACTGTTTCTGATAGATAATAGGCGCGGCGAGAAAAGCTCGATATTCCTCTTCAGCCACTTCGGGAAAGAGTTTGAATCTGGGATGTGCTCTGGCATCGGCAAGGTTGATGGCTTCTTCACGCTCAGCAACCAAGCCCACCAGACCTTCGGTCAACGGCATGCGAACCTGGCCAACGGCACTGGGCTTAAGACCATCAGTGGCCGAGAGGACCAACTCATTTCTATCCAGAATATAGATAGAACAACACTGAGTGCTCATGGCGGCCTTTATCTGGCCGACCAATAGCTCAAGGGCAGCCTCAAGATCCCTTGCGGCCGCAACTGCCTGAGTAATATCCCTGAGCGTGTTTAACACCTGTTCCCCCTTTCGATATCAAACCTCAGCCTGCTGCTCTTTGTCGTCCCCTTCGGCGTGAAGGCTCCCGGGTCTGCAATGCCAGAGCCGTGGTGGCGAACTCTTTCATCACTTTCCGGTAGACGTCACGTTTAAAAGATACGACCTGACGCACAGGGTACCAATAACTGACCCAGCGCCAGTCATCGAATTCAGGATGGCCGGACGAATTCAAGTTAACGGCACTATCCTGACTCTTGAGCTGCAGCAAAAACCATTTCTGCTTTTGGCCGATACAGACAGGCTTGCTGTCTTGGCGCACCAAACGCTTTGGCAATCTGTATCGCAACCAGGAGCGGGTGGATGTTAATATCTGCACATGTTCCGGCCTAAGCCCGACTTCTTCATACAGCTCTCGATACATGGCATCTTCGGCGGATTCACCGTCATCCAATCCCCCTTGGGGAAACTGCCAGGAGTGCTGACCAAAACGCCTGGCCCACATTACTTGGCCAAATCTGTTACAGATAATGATGCCCACATTTGCGCGAAAACCGTCGCTGTCAATCACATGGACTCCGAAAAAGCGATAAATTTCAATGATTCGATTGTTTCACAATCCCACGTCGGCAGCAATTCTCTATTTACGGCTTTTTCTTTGGATAATCAAATAAGCTTTTCCACTTTATCAACAATTAACCATCTCTGCTTGAGTGGATATCCACAAAAACTGTGGATATCTCTGTTTGAAACTCGGCTGAACTTCTGGAAACGCTGCTTTTTACAACCTTTCCCTCCTAATTGACAAAGACACAAACCCAACAAAAACACTTCAAATACATAATGATACAAAGCACAAAAACGAATACAACCACAACTAAACCACCAATAGTACACTTTTTAACCCGCACTCGATCAGAAGCAATTTCTCGGCAATGTCACAAAACTTTATTCACACCCTACGGACAAAAACTCGACTTTCAAGCTGAAAAACAGCGTCAAAACCCGGTTGACACCGACCATTATTTGTTTTATTGCGGCCATAATTGTTCAGTTATCCCAAAATGCTGTGGATAAGTTTGTTGGCAACACAGGGGAAATCGGCGAGTAACTCAGGAAATCCATTCCCCTATAGTTGAAGATGAAAACTTTAGTCAATAAAAACATAATGATAGAAAAATTAATTTTGGGGATGACTTCACCCGACATCGCAATGACCATTTTTTGCACAAACTTGTTATCCAATCCCGCTCAGGTAAAATCAACGCCATGAAAACCAATATCTTGCCGCCAAGCTCCTTGGCACAACTGCTAAAGCGCGCCGACGATATCGCCGGGCTGACTCTGGGACAGCTCGCCGAATCTTTAGGGGTAGCCGTGCCCAAAGACTTTCGCCGTGATAAAGGCTGGACCGGACAACTACTGGAGCTGGCATTGGGAGCAACCGCAGGCTCTAAGCCCGAACAGGACTTTCTGCACCTTGGGGTAGAACTGAAGAGCATTCCAATAGATGAACGCGGTATGCCGCTGGAAACCACCTATGTCTGTGTCGCGCCGCTAACCAATATTTCAGGACTGCGCTGGGAGCAGAGTCTGGTGTATCACAAATTGCAGCGGGTACTGTGGATCCCGGTTCAGGGGGACAGGGATCTTCCCCCGGGTGTCCGACGTATCGGCTCGCCGCTTTTATGGGAACCAAGCGTCGAGGAAGACAGGCTATTGCGCCAGGATTGGGAAGAGATCATGGAGCTTATCAGCCTGGGCAAGGTCAGCAAGATCACGGCCAGGCACGGTGAAGTATTACAGTTAAGGCCAAAGGCGGCCAACAGTAAGGTGTTAACCGAGAGTATTGCCGAGAATGGCAGTATCCAGATGACCAACCCCAGGGGCTTTTATCTCAAAACTCAGTTCACAAAAGGGTTACTTGAGCGCTTTTTTGGCTGATATCGCCTCTAATCGGCACTTGCCTTGATTAAGATCACAATTACCACTGGAAATCAGAGGGGTATATTCTATAAACTAGCGCATCCTGAGAAGGCCCGTTAATTTAGGATAGAAGTTACCCCGTGAGAGCGCGTCGCCAGGCCAAAAAGCTTCTGTTTGCCATAATGGCATGGACAGTAGCTATGGCAGCTTTTGTATTTTTTCGCTATGCCCAAACCACTGAGCTACCTCAGTGGGCTGTCGGCTCGGCGGATCTCGCGACGCTGGCCGCCTACATGGGAATTATTTTCGGTAGCTTACACTGGATGTCAAACCTGATAGCCGACTTCAGTGCCATCAATCGCCTGCCCTATGTCTTCTCCGTCATCTTTAAAGGGCTGTTTCTGCTCTTGGGTGCCACCACTTTGGCGTATATGACCCAGTACCTGAATATGTGGGCCATAGAGAACCATATGGCAACCTTGAGGCAGATGCTGACTGTGCACATCCTCTATAGTCCCTCATTCCAAGCGTTAATTATTTATCTGGTGGTCGTACGGGTCGGGCTCGCCTTTATTGAACAGATGGGACTACTGGTAGGCCCCAGGATCCTGTTAAACATAGGTCTGGGTAAGTATCACAAGCCCAGATATGAACAGCGGCTATTTCTCTATCTCGATATGGTAGCTTCCACTACCCATGCCGAATCTCTGGGGGATTACCGCTTTGCCCGGCTGATACAGGACAGTTTCAGCTTGCTTTCCGATACAGTCACCAACAATGATGCCGAGATCTATCGTTACATGGGTGATGCCGTGCTCATCCATTGGCCGCTGGAAGACGGCATCATTAACGACAGATGTATGAATATCTACTTTGAATTCAGCCAGCAGCTCAATTGGCAGCGACGCTATTTTGAAGAACACTATGGTTTTGTCCCCAAATTCAAGGCGGCGGCTCACTGTGGCCAAGTGGTTGCAGCTGTGGTCGGGGTGCAAAAACAGGAGATCAGCTTCTTCAGCGACGTGCTCAACACCCTAGCGCGACTACAGGATCAGTGTAACCCCTTAGGACAAAGGATGCTGCTCTCCGGCGCGCTGGTAGCTAGGCTGGAAAATGATGACAGCGAGTATCAGCTCACCAATTTAGGACCGGTCAAGTTAAAGGGTAAACAACACTCCATTGAAGTGTTCGGGGTTAAACCAAAACAAGGCAATCAGTCATAAAAAACAGCCTATTAAGGGTAATGCCGTTCACTTAGTGTGAACGGCATTTTTCTTAGGCTTAATGGGATACTTGTTTTTACTCATTTTTAACGCACGTGGATAGGCTCTATCCCGTTTCCCATCAAGCTTGAACTGCCTCGCATTACGCACTATGTCCAAGACATCTCTCGGGACATTCCCAGGCGTTTGAGATGACAGCTGAGTCAGTTTAAAAATGATATAACTCGACGCATCTCTAAAGCTTAATTGGTTCGGATGTAACGACGGTAAGCTTTTAGCCATCAACACCATCTTGTATCTGATGAGGTTATAGGCCAACAGTAC